>JBAZBG010000439.1:0-2845 GCA_041671585.1 Arenimonas sp.
ATGGCATCGACCGCTTCAACCAGATTCGTTTCTGGCGTACGCCAACGGCAAAGTGTGGAAAGCTCGAATGCGTGCCCTATAGCCGCTGGACCGAGGATTACCTGGCGATCATGGGTGGCTGAGCGGCTGTCCAACGCTCTGACGCTGGCAGCGTTGCTGCTGCTGTCCGCGTGCAGCCAAGGCGAAACGGATGACGCAGCGTCCGTACCGGCCGCTGCATCGCCGCCTGCGCCGGCAGTCCAGGCCGCGCCAGCCGCAACGGCGCCAGCGAACCTGACGCTGCTCAACGCCTACCTGGCCGCGTGGAACGAACACGACGCCGACAAGGCCGGCGGATTCCTTGCCGAAGACGTGCAGTATTTCGATGCCGCGTTCGCCGGCATGCAGCAAGGCCGGCAGGCCACCGTCGAAAACGGCATCAGGGTATTCCTGCGCGGTGTGCCCGACCTGCGCTGGGAAATTCGTAGCGAGCCAGTAGTCGGCAGTGACGCCGTCGCCTACGAATGGACCTTCACCGGTACCAACACGGGCACCTGGGGCGGCATTCCGGCGACCAGGCAGAGTATCAATCTCAAGGGCATGGGCCTGGTCCGGATCAAAGACGGCAAGATCGTCTATCAAGCCGTTTTCTACGACAGCGCGACGCTCAATCGACAGCTCGGCCTGTAGCGACTCAGCGGCGTCGCCGCTGCCAGTGGATGACGAAAGCCAGCGCGGTAACTGCCGCGCCGGCGAGAAAGGCGGCCGCTCCGCCGCGCCATTCCCACATCACGGCCGACAGCAGCGCGCCAAGCACACCGCCGACGCCGGAGCTGAATCCATAGAGCAGGCTCTGTCCGGCCGCGGCACGCTTGCCGGGAAAGAATTCCGCCATCAGGCGCATGCAGCACGCATGGAAAATCGCGAAGCTGAAAGCGTGCAGCATCTGCGCGGCGAACATCAACGCCAGGTGTTCGGCCAATAGCGCAGTCACCACCCAGCGCAGCACCGTCACGCCCATGCAGAAGGCGAGCAAGGATTGCGCGCCGAAGCGCATGATCAGGCGCGGCGCCTGCCAGAACATCAGTATCTCGATCAGCACGCCGGTGCCCCACAGCGCGCCGATTTCGGCGCCGTTGTGCCCGCTGGCCTGCAGGTGCAGCGTGTAGAACACATAGAACGCGCCAAAGCCCATCTGCATGAGCAGCGCGACGAGCAGGAAACGGCGGACGCCCGGCCGCTTCCACAGATGCTCGGCATCGTCGATGGTGTCCAGGTGTTCCGGTGGCTGGTCGTGTCGGTGCGGCCAGGCGGCGACGGCCATCGCCAGGAACAGGGGCAGGGTGATCCACGGAAACGAGGCATCGCCGAAGCGATCGAGCATCCAGCCGAATCCGGAAGCGACAATCAGGAAGCCCAGCGAACCCCAGACGCGGATCCGACCGTAGTCGGCGCTTCGCTGGCCCAACGCAGCCAGGGTCATCGCCTCGAACTGCGGCATCACGGCATTGTAGAAGAGCCCGAAACAGGCCATCACCACGAACAAGGCCAGTGCGCTGCGCGTTACGGTGAACCCCGCGAAGCAGACCATCGTGGCGACGCAGGCGACAACGAACCAGTAGCCGGGTTTCGCGCTGCGCTGCAAGATCGCGCTCCAGACCGGCGGCGCGACGATGCGACTGCCGTACCACAGGCCGAGCATCGCACCGACCACGTAGCCCGTGTGGCCCAGCGAGTCGACCCAGCGGCCGATATAAGGCGTGTAGGCGCCGAGCGCGGCGTAGTAGCAGAAGTAGAAGACGGAAAAGCGGCGCAACTGTCGATCCATGAAGGGAGCTTTTCAAAAGAAGACGGCCGGGCGAATTGCCCGGCCGTCATCATCGCCTGTTTCGTGGATCGGGAATCTAGCGGATGGCGGCGCGTAACGCCAGGTCGCGCGTTTCCAGCTGACCCATGCGGCTCTGGTCTTTCAGCTCCAGGTAACGCACTTCATAGGGCGCCCCGAAGCCCAGCGGTACATGGGCGCGATCGAAAGCCAGGCTCAGTGCGGCGTTGCCTTTTTCCAGCCAGGCAGCGCTATGGGCCTCGGCTACGGGGCGGGCGAGGCCGTCCGAACCGGTGGCGAACAGGGTCGCGCGCAATTCGTAACGACCCGGCGAGCCTACCTGCAGCGGCGCGGTGAAGGTCAGGCGTGCGGCCTCGAAACGCTGGCCGCCAGCCAGGCGGGCCGTTGGCTGCGCCACCGAAATGGCTGTACGCGCATCACGCTGGATACGTGATTGACCGTCGATCACGCCCGCGAATACATGAATTTCCCATAGTCCCGGCTCGCTGGCCGCATTCAACGGGATTCGCGTACTCGCACGCTGGGCGCCGTTGCCGTCGGCGGAAAACTTCAGTTCATGGCTCTTGCCCGAGGGTGAAATCAGCAGGCCGCCCATGTCGCTGGCGACCAGGCCGGCTCCGTTCCTGTCCATCCGGGCGGTCACTTGCAACGCGCCGTCAGCGAGCAGGTTGGCGGTGCTGGCCTGTGCCTGCAGGACGAACGCGCTTTCCGGTTCGAACACATGCACCAGGTAACGTCCGCTGGCCTGGCTCATCTGCAGTTTGAAGCGGCCCTTGCCGAGTGCCGGGTCGACCTGCACCACCGCCGAGCCATTGCTCAAGTCCATGCCAGCCTTCTGCAGTTGTTCGGCACTGGCCTCATGCGCGAACGCCTTTTCGCGAGCAATGCCCTGGCCATTGCGGCTCAGGCTCAGCGTGTCGCTGGAGACGCCGGCGGCGCCGGCGATCGGGCTGATACGGACCACCGGGCCGGGCGCGCTGGCGTCGAGTTCGAAGCCGCGCACGAGTTCGGCGGCATCGA
>JBAZBG010000440.1:0-2844 GCA_041671585.1 Arenimonas sp.
CGGATTTTTTCGCCGGCGGGCATCTGCCGCGACTCGAGTTCGACGGCGATCTGCTGCATCTTGGCGCGCATCGCCTGCCAGTCGCCGAATGCAGCGCGGACGTCGGCCAGCGCGGTGGCGATGGTTGCCTGCAGCGCCTGCATGTCCGCTTCGCTGGCCAGCCGGTCGATATCGATGTGGATCAGCGATTCGGGACTGCCTTCACCGACGCGCAGCAACTTGCCGTTCGCGTCGCGGGTTACCGGGAACACCGGATGGACGATGCCGTGCGAGGCAAGACCGTGCACGGTCAGCGCCATGCCGACCGAGTCGACCAGGAAGGACATGTCGTCGTTGACGATCTGCACCACCGAATAGCCGCTGTCAAAACCGTCGGCGGGCGTGGGATTGAAGACGCGGATCCTGGCTTGTCCGGCATCGCGCTGGTCGGCGAATGCCAGATTGCTGATGGCGATGGCGGCCCAGACCTGCGGGCTGCGCAGTTCGAGCTCGTCGACCGGCAGGCGGGCGAAGAAGGCCTGGGAGAAGGCCAATGCGCATTGCAGGCGGTCGGCGGGGGCAAGCGCCTTTACGGCGGACTGGATCAACTCAAGGGTGACGACGGGGACGGGCTGGGCGCTCATTTGACGCGATCTCGATGCATGCGTGAAAAGTGCGGAATTGTAACTTTTCGGGCCGCTCGCCGCGACTTTTTGCGCCGCGGGTGTCGATGTCGATGCCCCGGCGAGCGATCCGGGCGTGGAGATCGCAAGCGTCCCGGAGCATCGACGCCGAAAGTCATCATTGCCAGCGGCACATTCACGACTCGCGGGGCCGGACTACCCTGTGTCGGCCCTCAAATTCCGGAAGTCCAGGACCGTGTCCACCGCCCATTCCGTTGCTTCCACCCGCGTCTGGCGCCGCGCCTGGGCGGTCCTCGTGTACGGGGCATGCTACCTGGCTGCGCTGGCCGCTCTCTCCACCCAGCCGGGGTTCTCGCTGGCCGAGCCCTTGTTCGTCCTCGCCCTGCTCGGCGTTGTCTTCCCGTTGCTGGCCATGGTCCTGACCCGCAACGCGGCAATGCCAGGAGCGCGGCGTCCCATATCGGGAGCCGAAGGCTTCAGCGTGCTCGCCTATCTCGCCGTATTCGCCGTCGCCGTGCTCGGCTTCGGCTTCAGCGCCATCAACACAACCTGGCCTGGGGAGCCGGCGCAGTCCGCGGTAAAGCTGGCGGTGAAGCTGCTGACCATGGTTGCGCTGCCGGTGGCATTGCTGGCCCTGTTCGGCCACCGCTGGCGCGAAACGCTGGCGCCGGCCTGGCGCTGGGACAGGCATGGCCGGGCCCTGGTCGGCCTGGGTCTGGCCCTGCTCGCCTTCCAGGCGGTTTTCGGCCGCGGACTGCAAACGTTGGGCGCGTTGGATCCCTCGCTCGTCACCTTGGCCTGGGCCATTCCGCTCTGCCTGGCCTGGCAGACGCTGGAAGCAGGACTGTGCGAGGAAGTCCTGTTCCGCGCAGTCCTGCAGACGCGTCTGGCGGCGCTGCTGAAATCGGACCTGGCGGCGGTCTGTATTGGCGCCCTGTTGTTCGGTCTGGCCCACGCGCCCGGCCTGTACTTGCGCGGCGCTTCGCTGATGGAAGGCGCCGACGCCCATCCCACGCTGCTGTGGTCAGTGGCCTATTCGATTGCCATCGTCTCGCCCGCCGGCTTGCTGTTCGGCGTCCTCTGGTCGCGTACCCGCTCGCTGGCACTGGTCGTGATCCTCCACGGCATGATCGATACGCTTCCGGCGCTGTCCGGGTTCATCGAGACGTGGGCGAGGCCATGAACCGTTCCACCCTTGCCGTGTAGGGCCCCGGCAGGCCCAGGTACCGATAGATTTCGGCGTGGCTGAGGTCTTGCGGCAAAGTCTCCACGGCAACCCCCAACTCGTCGGCACGCTTGGCGTAGCTACGCGCCTGATCGCAGGGATTATCCGGCCGTTGGGTCGAGCATACGGCCAGCAGCGGCACCGCGTCGGCGACCAGCACATGCAAGGGCGACGCCCGCCGCCAGCGCTCGGGATCGTCGCCGAAGGCATAGTCGTACATGCGGATGTGACGTTTCTGCATCAGCTTGACGACGTCGAACGCGGCGCTATCGAGCGCGACACTGGCCAACCATCGCCGCGCGCCAAGCGCGTAGGCGCGCGCGGGCGCCGCGGACAGCAAGGCGACCAGGTGTGCGCCGGACGAATGCCCCATCAGGATCACCCTGGCCGGATCGCCATTCCATTCCCCGGCGTGCTCCTGCACGTAGGCAAGTGCACGCGCGACGTCGTTGGCCTGGAGGAGGCCATCCAGTTTCGGCAATAACCGGTAGTTGATCGAGACGAATACGTACCCGCGCGGCAGCCATCGCGAGACCTTGTTGTCGACGAAGCGAGGGCCGTTCTTGTCCCCACCCATCCAGCCGCCGCCGTGCACCATCACGACGATCGGTTTCTGCCTGACGCCGTCAGGCAGCCAGTAGACGTCCAATCGTTGCGCCGGATCGTCGCCATACGCGAGATCGCGGCCAACGCTGGTTCCCGGCGGCCACCGACCGGCGGCGGCCTCGCCTGCCATTACGGCCAGCAAAAGCAATAAGCAGCAAACAGATCGAGGTGCGCGCATGGCGAGTCCCTGCGGGTGTCTTGCCTTCCAACGCTGTCGCGGCCACCAGGTTGACGCTTAACGCAACCCGGTTTCGTTTCGCGCGATCACCAGGCGCTGGATCTCGCTGGTGCCTTCGTAGATTTCGGTGATCTTGGCATCGCGGAAATAGCGTTCCAGCGGCATTTCCTTCGAATAACCCATGCCGCCGTGGATCTGCACGGCCTGGTGGG
>JBAZBG010000441.1:0-2842 GCA_041671585.1 Arenimonas sp.
CTGGGCGACTGCGACTACGCCAAGGAAGGGCCGCAAGCCAAGGCCAATGAGATGATGGCCCGGAGCTGCGGCGAAATGCTGAAGGAATCGGGCGCTGGCCTGATCTTTGTCGGCACTCAGTTCACCGTCGCCGGCGGCGTGTGCCTGCCGCAGAAGGCGGCGTACTGCCGCAAGCTCGCGCCGCTCGCCAACGACCTCAAGCTGCTCCGCGAGACGGAAACCAGCCAGGCCGCGATCCGCAAACAGGGCGGCGTCATGGCCAGCCAGTGGGACAGTTTCCAGGGCTGCGGACTGAGCCGCACCAGCATCCTGGCCAAGAACTGCGCCAAGGCCGACTCGATCGGCGATTATGATTTCATCACCGCGCTCTGCCCCGAGCGCATCGCCGCGGCGTGCAGTCATGCCGATCCCAACAAGGGCGCCCAGTTCCTGGTCGATCATTGCCCGGCGCGCACTGAGAAGCTTGCCGCCGAGCAATGCGCGGGCCGCGGCTACACCGCATTGAGCACGTCGCCCTACCGCGATTTCTGCAATGCGTACGCCGGTGCAAGACTGCAGCAGCGCAATGAAGAGGAAGAAGGTCGGAGCGGCAAGCCGGCCAAACCGGGCGACCCGGCACCGAAGAAACCCTCGTTCCGTGAACGCCTCAAGGGCCTGAAACTCGGCGGCAGCGGTGGCTGATCGCCACTGATGCGCGCGGCCTGGCCGATCCTGCTGCTGATCCTGGCCTGGCCGGCCGCGGGTGCGCCTGCGGCTGCGCCGCCCGATCCTTATCCGGACGTCGCCAGCGCGTATTGGGTGGAAGTCGACGGCCTGCCCGTGTGGGCCGGACAGCCCGAGCGCCGCTTGCCGATGGCCAGCCTGGCCAAGCTGATGACGGCCTTGCTCATCGCCGAAGGCGGCGACCTCGATGCCGTGGTGACGGTCAGCGCCGCCGCCGCGGCGGAGACCGGCGCCCGTCTTGGGCTGCGCCGAGGCGAACGGGTGCGCGCCGGCGACTTGCTCACCGCTGCACTGGTGCGTTCGGCGAACGACGCCTGTCGCGCGCTCGCCGATTGGCGGCCGGGCGGACAAGCCAGCTTCGTCCTGCGCATGAACCAGCGCGCGCGCCAGATGCAGCTGGTCAATACCCATTTTGCCGACGCCTGCGGCCACGACGCGGCAACGCAGTACAGCAGCGCGCGCGACCTGGCGCGACTGGCGCGAAGCGCGATGCGGCAAGCGCCTATCGCCGCTGCCGTTGCGAAACGGAAATTTGCCTTCAAGAGCCTTGACGGGACCGCGCACTCGATGCGCGCGACCAATGCGCTGCTCGCCGGCCTGCCCGGCACGCGCGGCATCAAGACGGGCTACACACCTGGGGCGGGGCGGTGCATCGTCGCCCTGGTCGAACGCGACGGCGTCGAGGTGTTGGCGGTGCTGCTGCACGCACCCGATCGCTGGTGGGACAGCGCCGGGCTGATCGAGTTGGCGTTCAAACGGGCCGGAGCGACGCGTTCGCAGCCGGCCGTCGCGCGCTAGTTGCACTTCATGGGCGCGGTAGCGACCGCTCCGACAGCGGCTGGCTGGCGTACCGTGCGCGACGTGCCGATCATCGCCGGCCTGTGCGTCGTGGTGCTGCTGACGTACGCGAATGCCTTTTCCGCCAGCTTCCAGTTCGACGATTTCAACGTGATCGTCAGCAACCCGCGCGTGCACGGGCTGTCGGCCTGGTGGCACGAGCTGCCTGGCATCCGTCCCTTGCTCAAGCTCAGCTATGCACTGAACTGGATGGCGTCGCCGCAAGCCTGGGGCTTCCATGCGGTCAACATCGGCATCCACGCAGTCAATACAGTGCTGGTCTGGGCGTGGGCCGGGCTGTGCCTGCAGCGGTTGCAGCCACAGCGAGCCATTCCGGCCTGGGCGCCTGTCGCGGTGGCGCTACTGTTCGCCTTGCATCCGGCCGCCACCGAGGCCGTGACCTACATCAGCGGCCGCTCGCAATCCCTGATGGCCGCGTTCTACCTCGCTTCGCTGCTCGTCTATGTCGCCGGTCGGGAACAGGCGCGCGGCGCGCTGTCGCTGGTGCTGTCTGCGCTGCTGTTTGCGCTGGCGCTGGCCGTGCGCGAAACCGCAGTCACCCTGCCGCTGGCGATCCTGCTTCTGGCCTGGTGCCGCGGGCGACCGCTGCGCGAGGAACTGCTTTGCCTGCGTGGACATCTGCTCGTGCTGGCGCTGGCGGCCCTGGCGGCAGCCGCAATGCCGGCCTACCGCGAGTTCTTTTCCTGGAGCCTGGCCACGCGTGATGTCCTCGCACAGATCGCCGGGCAGATCCAGGCGCATGGCTACTTGCTGTGGCATTCGGTGCTCGGGCTGCAGACCAATATCGATCCGGATGTGCGCGTGCCCACGGCGGTCTCGGCACCGCTGCTGGCAAACGCGCTTGGATTGATGCTCACGGTGGCAATCGCATTCGGTACGCGCACACGCTGGCCGTGGTTGAGCTTCGGCCTGCTCTGGTACCTGCTCCAGTTGGCGCCAAGCAATTCGCTGCTGCCGCGTTTCGACCTCGTCAACGACCGCCATCTGTACCTGGCCCTGCCGGGCATCGCACTGGTAGTGGTCACGTTGGCGATGCGCCTGCCGTCGCGCGCGTTGGCCCTTGCCTTGTTGCTGGCCGCCGGGACATGCGCGGGTCTGGCCACGATTCAGCGCAACCTGGAGTACCGGACCGAGCTGACGCTTTGGGAGGCCACGGTACGGGCTTCGCCAAACAAGCCGCGTCCCTGGATCAACCTTGGCTACGCACGGCAGTTGTCCGGCGACCGCGCAGGTGCGCGGCGCGCCTACGCCTGCGCGCTGG
>JBAZBG010000442.1:0-2837 GCA_041671585.1 Arenimonas sp.
AGGCGCTGTCGGCGACCTGGCTGGAACACCCCGCGGCGCAGACCGAGATCGTCGAATTGCGCGCCGCGCTCAAGGCGGTCAACGAGCGCTTGTGGGTGATCGAGGACGATATCCGCCGCTGCGAGCGACTGCAGTCCTTCGACGAAGAGTTCATTCGCCTTGCCCGCGCCGTTTATTTCGAGAACGACGAGCGCGCGCGGCTCAAGAAGGAAATCAACCTTGCGCTCGGCTCGGCGTATGTCGAGGAAAAGTCGTATCAGGACTATCGTCAGAAATAGCGGGCCGCTGACGTCATCGAGCGGAAGAACGGGCCGGGCTAGTTGAGCGAACCGGCGAATTCATCGAACTTCGCCACCACTTCCTCGACCGGGATCAGGTCCATCACGCCCGGAAATTCGACGCGCTTGCCCCAGCGCAATTCGCTGGCCGGCTTGCCGATGAATTTCCGCGCGGCCTCGTCGTAGTGATTGACCGAATGACTCAGGTCCGAATACGGGCCGCAACGCTCGCGATCAGTGCAGGCAAACAGGCCGATGACCTTGGTGCCCATCGCGTTGGCCATGTGCGCCGGCCCGGAATCCGGACTGAGCACCAGCGTCGCGCGCTCCAACAGCGCCAGCAACTGCTTGAGTGTGTCCTTGCCGATCAGATCGAGCGCGGGATGCTTCATCGCGGCAACGATGGCATCGCCAGTACGCCTTTCCAGTGCGCTGCGGCCACCGCAGATCGCGATCCGCCAACCCTGCGCTGCGGCATGGTCGGCGACGGCCGCGTAGCGATCCGGATGCCAGTTGCGCAGCGCGTGGCTGGAGCATGGCGAAATCAGTAACGTGCGCTGATCGCCAGGCAAATTCTCTGCGGCCCATGCGCGCGCTGCCGGCGGCACCGGCAGGTTCCATTCCACGCGCTCCTGGCGCAGGCCGAGCGGCTCGCAAAACTTTCCGAATACATCCAGGACATGGTGGCCGCCGGCGGTGATGCGTTCGTTGATGAACAGCGAATGGGCTTCCTTGCTTCGCGCACGGTCGTAACCGATCCGCCGGTCGGCGCTGATCAAGGCCGACAGCAGATTGGCGCGCAGGGCGAGCTGCATCTGCAAGAGCACGTCAAAACGGCGGCCGGCCAGCTGCCGGCGCAAGGCGCGCATTCCGGCCATCCCGGCTGACTTGTCGAAGACCACCAGCTCGACATTCTCAAGCCCCTCCAGCAGCTTGGCTTCGCCCTTGCCGAGGATCCAGGTGATCGGCACCTCCGGCCAGGCGCGACGCAAAGTGCGGACCAGGGGCACGACGTGGGTGGCGTCGCCCAGCGCCGAAAGGCGCAGCAGGCAGATCGAACTCGGCGCGGCAGGGGTGCTCACTTGCTAGAATTCACCGTAATGGACGTGATCGACGTGATGCAGACCGCCAGCGAAAGCCGACAGTCATTCCGCGATGCGGGAGGGCAGGGCACGATTGTGTTCGACCCGACGCGCCTGCGGCAAGTCACGCCGGCGATTTTCGATCCCGCCAGCTATGGCGACAACGCTCAGCCGGTGCACGGGTTGGGCGGCCGCGGCGCAGCGTGGTTCGTGCGCGGTGAGTTCGGCAATGGCGTGTTGCGTCACTACCGCCGCGGCGGCTGGATGGCCAGAGCGAGTGAAAGCGCCTATCTATGGCAGGGCGAACCCCAGGTACGCAGTCTACGCGAATTCGAATTGCTCAATTTCCTGCACGGCCTGGGCCTGCCCGTGCCGCCGGCCATCGCTGCCTATTACCGCAAGCATGACTGGCGCTATCAGGCGGCGATCATGGTCGAGCGGATCGCCGGCGTGAGCTCCTTCGTCGAGCAGGTCAATGTCCGTGGCGCGCAGGCGCCGTGGGCGCAGGTCGGCACGGCGATCGGCCGTTGCCATCGCCACGGCGCGCATCATGCGGATCTGAATGCGAACAACATCCTGCTCGGCGATCTGGACGCAGTCTGGCTGATCGACTGGGACAAGGGCCGCATCGAATCCAGCCCGGGCCATTGGCGCCAGCGCGTGCTTGATCGGCTGCAACGATCGCTGATGAAGGAATGCAAAAGCTTGTCGGGTGCGGACCTGGCAGCTGGCATGCAGCTGCTGCGCGCTGCGCACGATCGGGAGACCGGCCGGTGAGCTGGGCGCTGCGCTTCCTGGGAGTAGGCAGCTCGCAGGCCGTGGAGCTGGGATCCGCGTCGGCCGTGATCGAGCGCGATGACCAGCCGATATTGATGATCGACTGCGGCCAGGAGTCGCTGACCGCCTACCTGGCGCATTACGCCGGCACGCCGGATGCCTTGTTCATCACCCATGTGCATCTGGATCATGTCGCCGGTCTTGAGCGCTTGTTCTACAGGAACTATTTCGATCCGGAACGCCGCGGCAAGGTGAAGCTGTTCGTGCCCGCCGCCATCGTTTCCTACCTGCACGGACGGTTGGCCGACTATCCGGGCGTGATCGCCGAGGGCGGCGCCAACTGGTGGGACGCATTCCAGCTGATTCCGGTAACGCGCGGGTTCTGGCATGAGGGCCGCTGGTTCGATGTTTTCCCGGTGCGCCACCACTTGCCCGAAACCGCCTTTGGTCTTCGTCTGCAGGGCGCGCTGGTCTGGACTGGCGACACTCGTCCCATTCCGGAAATGCTGGCGAGGTTCGCCGACGCCGGCGAATTGATCGCGCACGATTGCGCGTTGCACGGCAATCCGTCGCATAGCGGCATAGACGATCTGGAACGCGAATACCCGGAACAGGTGTTGGCGCGCTGTGTGCTCTACCACTACGGATCGCATGGCGACGGCGCGTTGCTGCGCGCCCGGGCGCGCCAGGTCGCGACCGC
>JBAZBG010000443.1:0-2835 GCA_041671585.1 Arenimonas sp.
AATGTGGTCGAGCACAACAACACGGTCTATCAGATCCGCGACATCGAACGCAGCGCCGCGCAAGGCCGCAGCGGCAATGTCACTTTCCGCTTCATCATGTACAGCGTGCCCGGCGGCAACAAGTTCGACCTGAGCCTGCGCTCGGAAGACGAGTTGAAGGAAGTGGAATTGATCCGCCGCGAGGCGACGTTCTCCTACAAGGACGGCGACGCGTTCGTGTTCCTGGATGTCGAGGACTACACGCCTTACCAGCTCGACGCCAACGTCATCGGCGACAACGCCGGCTACATCACCGAAGGCCTGGAAGGCTGCTACGTGCAGATCATCGACGAAGTACCGGTTGCGGTACTGCTGCCGCCCAGCGTCGTGCTGCAGGTCGTTGAAACTCCGCCGGAACTCAAGGGCGGCACCGCGACCAAGCGCCCGAAGCCGGCACGCCTGAACACTGGCATCGAGATCCAGGTGCCCGAATACATCAGCAACGGCGAAAAAATCTGGGTCAGCACCGTCACCGGCGAATTCGGCGGTCGAGTCTGATCCCTCCACGCCCCCCGTAGGAGCGGCTTCAGCCGCGATGCTCTAGCCGACCCCGTAGGAGCGGCTTCAGCCGCGATGCGTTTGCTCTTCTCCCAGGCTGCGACAGATCGCGGCTGAAGCCGCTCCTACAACGGCGGCTGGGATAGCCATTTGGCGGCCATGCGTCGCACCGAGTCGTCGGCTGACGGGTCGGCGGCGACTTCATCGATGCGTCGCCATGCCAGGTCGTGCGACTCCGCGCTGACCGCGAACTCCTCGCTTCCCTGCGCCCGCACCACGAAGCGCACGTCGTAATGCCAGTGTTCCGGTTCATCGCCTCGGGCCGGGATCAGATGTCGGTCCAGGTCGAATATTCCCGGCTCGATCGCCAGATCCGTCAATCCCGATTCTTCCTGCGCCTCGCGCAAGGCCACCGCCGCCAGATCGCTGTCGCCATCGGCGTGGCCGCCCAACTGCAGCCAGCGGTCCAGCTTGCGGTGGTGGGTGAGCAGCACCCGGCCACCATCCGCGGAGACGAGCCAGGCCGAGCCGGTCAAGTGGCCGATGGCCAATGTGCGTTCGCAGCAATCGGGGTACGCCAGGACAAATTCGCCGAACAAGGTCGTCGCGGCCAGCGCCTCCGGCGCCGCTGAAAGATAGGTGTTCAGCTGGTCGATTACCTGCTGTTGGGCGCGGCTGAGTGTGTTCATCTGGGTCCTGTCGACGTCCGCGGGCGATGGCGCTTGCCGGTCCGGGCTGTGTCGCTTATGTTACCGGGGGTCTGGCCCGGACTGCTTGGGCTCGAACAGTTAACAACGCGCCAACCGTCATTGGTTGGCGTTCTCTTACTCGCGTCAGGGGAAGGCAATGTTTTTCGACCGCGTAAAACCACTAGACCAGATTCTTGCAACAGCCGAACGAAAGGGCCTGGTGCGTCAGTTGGGCTGGTTCCAGCTGATGATGCTGGGCATCGGCGCGATTATCGGTACCGGCATCTTCGTGCTCACCTCTGTGGCCGCCGAAAAGGCCGGCCCGGGCATGATGTACAGCTTCATCATCGCCGGTGCTGTGTGCGCGCTGACCGCGTTGGTCTACGCCGAGATCGCCTCGATGGTGCCGGTGTCCGGGTCCGCCTACACCTACTCCTACGCCGTCCTGGGCGAACTCATCGCCTGGATGGTCGGCTGGGCCTTGATCCTGGAATACGCCGTCGCCGCAGGCGCGGTGGCCGTGGGTTGGTCGGGTTATGCGAACGGCTTCCTTTCCAGCATCGGCTACGGCCTGCCGCATGCGCTCACCGCCGGTCCGTTCGACCCGGTGATCATGCCGGACGGCTCGGCGGCAAAAGGTTCCTTCAACCTGGTCGCTTTCATGATTTCGCTGTTCGTGACGATGCTGCTGGTCATTGGTACGTCGACAAGCGCGAAATTCACCGCAGTGCTCGTTGCCGTGAAGGTCATCGCGCTGACGGTTTTCGTCGTCATCGCCATGCCGGCGACCCAGGCGGCAAACTTCGTGCCGATGTTGCCCTTGGGCTGGGGCACGCCGCTGTCCGGCGTGGGCGTGCTTGGCGCCTCGGCATCGATCTTCTTCGCGTATGTGGGTTTCGATGCGGTATCCACGGCCGCCGAAGAAACCAAGGATCCGCAGCGCAACGTGCCGATCGGCCTGATCGGTTCGCTCGCCGTGTGCACGGTGTTCTACCTGTTGGTCGCCTACGCCGCGGTTGGCGCCGTCGGCGCGCAGCCGGGCGGTGCATTGGCCTTGTCGAAAGAGCCGCTGGCATTCGTTCTGCGTGAGCTGGGCCACGGCCAGATCGGCAACTGGGTAGCCGGCGCGGCCATCGTCGCCCTGCCCTCCGTCGTGCTGATGATGATCTACGGCCAGACCCGCATCCTGTTCACCATGGCGCGCGACGGCCTGTTGCCGAGAAGGCTGGCCGACGTGCACCCGCGTTTCCATACGCCGCATACCGTCACCATCATCACCGGCATCGCTGTGTCCTTGTTCGCCGCCATGTTCCCGGTTGGCGCACTGGCCGATATTTCGAACTCCGGCACTCTGTTCGCCTTCTTCGTCGTGGCGCTGGGCGTGATGATGCTTCGTGTCAGCCAACCGGACCGCAAGCGCAGCTTCAAGGCGCCGTTGATCTGGATCGTCGGTCCGCTGGCGATGGCCGGTTGCGCGCTTCTCTTCGTAAGCCTTGGCTCTTACACGATCAAGCTGTTCCTGGGCTGGGCTGTGATCGGATTGATCGTCTACTTCGGCTATAGCCGCAACCGCAGCCATCTGCATCACGGTACGTCGCACGACTGATCC
>JBAZBG010000444.1:0-2825 GCA_041671585.1 Arenimonas sp.
TCAGCGGCTTCCCGATGCTGCACTACAACGGGCCGCTGAAGATGAAGCAGGTGACGCCGACCTTCGACGCGAACGGCAACACGATTGGCGGCAATGTCGACATCAACCTGATCTATTTCGGCCAGCGCATCGAAGCCGACACCTCCTTGCTGGATCCCAACCTGGTGTGGGACGTGCCGTGGACGATCACCTATCGCGTCAAGATCCTGAAGGACGGCATCGAGGATTTCTCGCCGGCCGTGATGTACTTCAACGACCCGCGCGTCGATAGTCCGGTCAAGTCCGATCCTGGCCTGGACAACTTCGGCATGCCCCATGTGGCCATGGATCAGTCGTACTTCCCGATGCTTACCGAAGGCACCGAGTACACCTTCAAGATCAAGATGGCGCCGGGCAAGTACTACAACCTGACCTACACCTGGGGCTGGCGCATCCATCCGCCACGCGTCCAGGTGACGGAGAACGCCAACAAGATGGCTGGAGGAAAGAGCCTGCTGCAGTGGGAGATCGATACCTTCGGCGCCGATCCCCGTGCCAGCGAGGCTGCCAAGCTCGCCGCCATCGGCAAGATTGGCGACCTGGCGCCGGAAAAGCGCATGTGGAACATCCTCCGCCACTGGCGGGACGAGATCGACAACGGCACGTACACGTTTGACCCGGCACAGGTCCAGGTCAAGAATTTGCGCGAAGCCTATCTCGACTTCTCCGATCGCACCCGCCTGCCGCACGGAGTCGCCGCCGATCCGGATGCCGATATCACCTTGTTCTATGTCAACAACACCATCTATGGCAGTCGGGAAGGCCGGAACGGTCGCGGCCAAAGTGGTGAGGGTAGTCAGGCGGGCGCCAACAGCTTCATGGGCGCCATGGCCAACACCCTGACCGACTGGACCAAGCGTCCCTACCAGTACAAGGTGACGCTGCTCAACGGCGATCATTTCCCGCATGGTTACGTCAATGTCGATTTCGGTGGCTCGCGCGGCTGGGAGAACCACTTCCAGAACTCGGATCCGACCGAGGCCATCGACCCGCTGACTGGCGAGGCCTACATTCCGTTCGATCGCGGCGGTACCGACGAACACTTGCAGTCCTCGCCTCGCCCTGCGGACATGAATGCCAAGCCGCAATTCGGCTCCGGCGCGTACTTCACCTTCGGTCGTTTCCACTGGTGGATGAATGCGGGCGGCCCGTTCGGCGCAATCATGGTGCCGCCGGCTGACGGCGTAACCGGAGTGCCTGGTCTGCACAAGGTGGATCTGACGGTTAATTTCGAGCCATCGATGCGGCTTCGCATGTACCAGTTCGATCCGCTGCACCACGACGTGGCGGTATACTCACTGCACTGATTCACTGCTTCGACTCAACAGCCGATGCCCGTCCGGGCATCGGCTTTTTTCGCTGATGGGGACTTCGTTATGCGCACACTCAAGGGCTTGGCATTGCTGGGCGTAGTGGTCCTGGTTGCATACGTGGCCGGTGCGCAAGGCAACAGAGGCGTGGCGCCGGGCGAGTCGCCCGCCGCGGAATCCTTGTCCGCCATCGCGCCGGCGGAAGCGGCGCCGACGCCGCTGATCGAAACGGTACGGTCGGGCTACGTGTGCCCGATGCATTCGCACATCACCTCCCCGCACAAGGGCAAGTGTCCTATTTGCGGCATGGACCTGGTGCCACAGAAGGCTGATGCGGTACCGCCAGCCAGCTCGGCCGGCGCCGTGGTCCGTCTCAGCCCGGCAGTTCGAAATACGCTTGGCGTCCGCATCGCGCAGGCAGTGCGAGGCGATATGCATCGCGAGATCGAAACCGTCGGGAAGATCACTCGTGTGGATTCCACGGCGCGCAGCATTCTTGCTTCGCCAATCGCCGGCCGCCTGGAGTTCGTTGCGGAGAAGGCCGAGGGCGATACCGTGGCGCAGGGCGAGTTGCTGTTCTCGGTGACCTCCGATGAGTTGATGGAACTTGAGCGCAGTTACCAGGCGGCTGAGAAAAGCCGCAAGCCGGATCAGGCTTCGGCGTTGGTCCCGGGCCTGACGGAGAGCGGGCTGAGCGCCGAGCAAATCGCCGAGCTGAAGGCCGGCGCCGCGCCGACCATGCCGGCGAACTTCTACGCCCCGCAGGACGGATTCGTGTTCATCCGCCGCGGCGAGGTCGGTGACGAAGTGACTCCGGGTTTCA
Organism: Arenimonas sp.; assembly: GCA_041671585.1. Lineage (GTDB taxonomy): Bacteria > Pseudomonadota > Gammaproteobacteria > Xanthomonadales > Xanthomonadaceae > Arenimonas. The sequence goes on from JBAZBG010000444.1 coordinate 2,173, forward strand.
CCGTCTTCAACGTGGGCGGCGACAAGCGCCTGGTGGAAGTTACGGCGGCGCTGTTCGAACAGCAGTGGGGATGGGTACGGGAGGAACAGGAGGCGGAAATGGTGGTGCGCGGACTCCCCGGAAAAGTGTTTAACGGCAAGGTCGTGCGTGTCGACCCGCCGGTTGGTTTCACCACGCGCTCGCTCGAGGTGCGAATCGAATTTGAAACCGATGACGAGGGGATTTCCCAGAACATATTTGGCCGGATCACCATCAAGGCGCAGCCGCGCCAGGACATCGTCATGGTTCCGTCCGAGGCAGTAATCCGGACCGAGGCCGGCGACAGAGTCGTGGTCGTGGGAAAGGACGGCGCCTTTCAAACCGTGGCGATCGTGGCGGGAGAAGAGGCGAAGGGAATGACCGAGGTCCTGTCCGGACTTGCCGGCGGCGAGGCGATCGTCGCCTCCGGCCAGTTCCTGATTGATTCCGAAAGCGCCCGTCTCGCTGATCTTGCTCGCCTGTCGACCAGATCCGCCGCCGCTAGCCCGCACCAGCACTGACTGTTCGCCACTGGCGCCACCGACGAGAGCTCACGATAGCAATGATTGAAAAACTGATTCGTTGGTCGATCGCCAATCGTCTGCTGGTGCTGCTGGCCGCAGCCATGCTCTCGC
>JBAZBG010000445.1:0-2823 GCA_041671585.1 Arenimonas sp.
GAGCCATTCGCGATGCATCACATGGTCGCCGAGCTTTTCGCTGCGCATCGGCTGGAACGTGCCGGCGCCCACGTGCAGCGTGACGTGTCCGAATTCGATGCCCCGCTCAGCCAGCGCCTGCAACAACGGCTCGTCGAAATGCAGCCCGGCCGTGGGCGCCGCCACGGCGCCGGTGTGCCGGGCAAAGACAGTCTGGTAACGCTCGTCATCGCTGATGTCGGCGTCCCGCCGGATGTAGGGCGGTAAGGGCATGCGGCCGGCGCGCATCAGGATCTGCTCCAGCGGTTCGTCGCTGTCGAAGCGCAGCTTGTAGAACTCGTCGTCGCGTCCGAGCACGGTCAACTCGGTGCCGTCGTCCAGGCGGATCCGCGAATTCGGTTTTGGCGACTTGCTGGCGCCGATCTGCGCCCGCACCTCGCCGGTGGCGGTGATGCGTTCAAGCAGGATTTCCACCCGGCCGCCCGACTCCTTCGCGCCGAACAACCGCGCCGGAATGACCCGAGTGTCGTTGAACACCAGCAGGTCGCCGGGGCGCAGGAACTGGGGCAGGTCGCGGACCAAGCGATCGCTGAACTCGGCCGCGCCCGGAGGCACCACCAGCATTCGGCTTGCGGAGCGTTCGGAAAGCGGGGCCTGCGCCACCAGTTCAGGCGGCAGGTCGAAATGGAAGTCGGATTTCTTCAAGACGGGCGGCAGCAGGACGGGCGCGCATTATCCGGCCTGGGTCGGCCGACAACAAATCCGGACGCTTTGCCGGCAACCGCAAGCCCGGATTTCAAACGACGGGGGTTACGCCCGCCCGGGCGGGATGGTAATATTGCCGTAAGTAGTTGTTTTTATTAAATTCGGCGGGCAATTCGCACCGCCCTCGCGGACCTGTTCCAGGTCTTGGAGAACAGCATGAACCTGATCGACCTTCTGAAGCCGCTGCGCAACCACGCCGGCGCGGTCCGCACTCCCGGCCTTGACGACGCCACCTTGCTGCGCCTGGCCGAAAAATTCCCGGACCTTACGGCTGCCGCGCGCGCGGCGGCGGCGGAATACGCCGCGATCAAGTCCGAATTTCCGGAGCTGATGGAAGCCGACGAGCAAGCGCAGATCGACGCCGTGCAAGGCGGCTTCATCAATTTCTACGCCGACGACGCAGTGAGCCCGTACGTGGCCCTCGCCGCGCGCGGCCCGTGGATCGTCACCTTGAAAGGACGCGTGCTGCACGACTCCGGCGGCTACGGCATGCTCGGCTTCGGCCACACGCCGGCCAATGTCCTGGAAGCGATGGCCAAGCCGCAGGTGATGGCCAACGTGATGTCGCCCAACCTTTCGCAATTGCGCGTGACCCGCGCCTTGCGGGCTGAAATCGGCCACACCCGCGGTGGTTGTCCGTTCCCGAAATTCCTTTGCTTGAATTCGGGTTCGGAAGCGGTTTCCCTGGCCTGTCGCATTACTGACGTCAACGCAAAAATCCAGACCGATGCCGGTGGCGCGCACGCGGGTCGCATCATCAAGCGCCTGGCGGTCAAGGGCGCCTTCCACGGCCGCACCGAGCGTCCGGCCATCTACTCCGATTCCAGCCGCAAGGCCTATGCCCAGCACCTGGCCAGCTTCCGCGATGAAACCAGCCTGATCACCGTCGAGCCGTATTCCATCGACGCGCTGAAGAAAGCTTTCGCCGATGCCGATGCCAATGGCTGGTTCATCGAGGCCATGTTCCTGGAGCCGGTGATGGGCGAAGGCGATCCCGGCCGCGCCGTGCCGCCGGCGTTCTATGCCGCCGCACGCGAACTGACCAAGGCGCACGGCGCCCTGCTGCTGGTCGACTCCATCCAGGCCGGCCTGCGCGCCCATGGTGTGCTGTCGATCGTCGATTATCCGGGCTTTGAAGGCCAGGAAGCGCCGGACATGGAAACCTATTCGAAGGCGCTCAACGGCGGCCAGTATCCGCTGTCGGTCCTGGCAGTCAGCGAGCGCGCCGGCGGTCTGTACCGCAAGGGCATTTACGGCAACACGATGACCACCAATCCGCGCGCGCTGGATATCGCCTCGGTGGTGCTGGAATCGCTGACGCCGGAACTGCGCGCGAACATTCGCGCCAAGGGCACGGAATTCCTCGACAAGCTCAACAAGCTCAAGGACGAACTCCCCGGCCTGATCACCAAGGTCCAGGGCACCGGCCTGTTGTTTTCCTGCGAGCTCGATCCCGGCTTCAAGTGCTATGGCGCCGGCTCCACCGAGGAATACCTGCGCGAGCACGGCCTGGGCGTGATCCATGGCGGCACCAACTCGCTGCGCTTCACGCCGCATTTCGCCATCACGTCGGACGAAGTGGACCTGATGATTGCGCACGTGCGCCATGCGCTGCTCAACGGTCCGCGCAAGTCGCAGGCCGAGGCCGCCTGAGTCGCCGGTCGCTCGCGCCGGCGAGCACGACTTGAAGGCCGGATCCCGTGAAGGCGTCCGGCGAAAAATCGCGATGGAACCTGCCCAGGAATGTCTGGGCCCTGGGCCTGGTCAGCATGTTCATGGACACCTCTTCGGAGATGATCCATGGCCTGCTGCCGATCTTCCTGGTCGGCACGCTCGGCGTTAGCGCGTTCACGCTCGGCCTGATCGAAGGCATTGCCGAAGCGACGGCGTCGATCGCCAAGATTTTCTCGGGCGCCTGGTCGGACCGCAGCGCCAAGCGCAAGCCGCTGATACTGCTTGGCTACGGCATGGCTGCGCTGAGCAAACCCTTGTTTCCCTTGGCCGATTCAGCGCTCACCGTGTTCGCGGCGCGCTTCGTCGATCGCATCGGCAAGGGCATTCGCGGTTCACCACGCGATG
>JBAZBG010000446.1:0-2823 GCA_041671585.1 Arenimonas sp.
ATGGAGGACACCGAGAATTTCGCCGTGCTGATGCGCGTGGCGATGCTGTCATCGCTGGAGGCCAATGGAACCACGCGGAATCTTGGCATCCGCTGTGCGAAGGATCTGCCATGAAGCGCCTGCTGCGTTGCCTAGTCGGTTCGCTCGCGCTGGCCGCCGGCCTGTCGACGCTCGCCGCGCCTGCCAATCCGCTGCCTTCCGACTCGGTCTACCAGCTGGACGTGCCGATGGTCGACCAGTCCGGCCGGTCGCTGAATTGGCGCGACCAACGCGGCCGTCCGCGCGTGGTGTCGATGTTCTACAGCTCCTGTCCTTACATCTGCCCGCTGATCGTCGATAGCGGCAAGGCGATCGAACACGCGTTGACGCCGGCCGAGCGGGCGCGGCTCGGCATCACGCTGGTCAGCCTGGACCCGAAACGCGATACCCCGCGCGCGCTTGCCGCACTCGCGGCGCGACGCCAGCTCGACCCAGCACGGTGGACCTTGCTGCGTCCCGCCGAACGCGACGTGCGCGCGATCGCCGGCGTGCTTTCGATTCGCTATCGCGCGCTGGCCGACGGGGAGTTCAACCACACGAGTGTGTTGATCCTGCTCGATGCCGATGGCCGGGTGCTGGCGCGGACCGAGCAGATCGGGACGCGGCTGGAGCCGAGCTTCGTCGCGGCGGTTCGCCGCGCGGTTGCAGCGAGTGCCAAGCCGAAACCACGAGCGCCAGCCTCTGGTAGCTGACGCGACGAATCCCGGCCCCTGACGAGCCGTCATTGCGGGAAGTACACTCTGGCTTCCATTCCCGGCCGTAGGAGTCGTCAGATCATGGGTAAAGTTCGTCGGACAGGTCTTGCGCTGGTCATCGGCCTCTTGTCGACATCGGCAACTGCGCAGCAGCAACCCGACCCGACCAATGAGGAAGCCGTCGTCGCGACACCGGCGCCGGCGGTGCAGGCCGCGACGCTGCCGGCACCGTCAGCGACGCCAGCAACTCCGGCCAACGATCCGCCACCGGATTCCGACGTATTCCTCACCAGCCTGGACATCCCGAAACAAGCCGTTGGCACGCCGAAGAACATCACCCGTCGCGAAGGCTACGATAACCAGCCAGCATTCTTGAACGATGGCTCCGCCCTGCTGTATGTCGTCGGCAAGGACGACGCGACCGACATCTATCGCTATGACATTGCCACCGGCCTGACAACCCGGGTCACCAGGACGGACGAGAGCGAATATTCGCCCACGCCGCTTCCGGACAATCGCAGCTTCTCCGCCGTTCGCGTCGCCAAGCCGAACGCCCAGGGAACCGATTCAACCAACCCGCCGGTCTGGCGCTATGGCCTCGACGGCAAGCCCGGTGAACAGCTGATCGATGTGACCGCCGTTGGCTACCACGCCTGGCTGGATCCCGGCCATATCGCGGTCTTCGTTGTCGGCGACGAGGCCCAGAACCAGGCACACAAGCTGCTGCTGGTCGACCTGAATACGGGAGCCTCGACGCTGCTTTCGGAGGCACCCGGACGTCAGCTCGGGCGCACTCCGGATCGGAAACGGGTTTCGTTCGTCGACAAGAGCGATCCGAAACACTGGCGTGTCGTGGCCAGGGCTGCCGGCGACGACGAGCCCCTGTTCCTGGTCGATACGCCCAGAGGTCCGGACGAAGAAAAGGAAGAAGATCGCAGCGAGGACTACACCTGGTTGCCGGATGGTTCGCTGATGATGGCCAAGGGCAATACGCTGCTGCGCTGGGATGGCAGGCCTGGCGCGGGATTGAAGCCGTTCGCGACGCTGGAAAATCTGGGCGGCGATATCAAGCGGCTGGCGGTGAGCAAGGATGGCAAGCAGCTGGCTTTCGTCGTGCAGCTGCGCAGGGACTAAGCGGCGTATCGCCGCGGGGTGGCTGGCTGCATGGACCTGCAGCACAGCCCCATCATGGGCGTGGCGAAAACGGCAGCATCCGCCGCAGCGTGTTGTCGCGAAGGAAGTAGTGGTGGAACAGCCCGGCGGCCGCGTGGATGCCGATGAGGAAGTAGCCGGTCTTGCCCGCCGTCTTATGTAGATCCTCAATAGTTTCGGCTAATGCCTTGTTTTCATTGATTAGTGGCGGCAGTTCCAGCCCGAAAAACGGGATCGCCTCGCCTTCCGCGCTGAGGATCATCCATCCGGCGATGGGCATGGCGAACATCAGCAGGTAGAGCGCCAGGTGCATCGTCCTGGCGGCCAGCGTTTGCCAGCGCGGCGGCGCGGGCACGATGCCCGGCACCGGACCGGTCAGGTGCACGATGACGCGCAGGGAAACCAGCGCCAGCACCGACAGCCCCAGCATGAAGTGCCAGGTCTTGAGCGCCTCGCGCGGATCGCTGCCCCGCGGATAAATCTCGCGCAACTCGATGCAGGTGTAGACGGCCGCGATCAGCAGCAGCATCAGCCAGTGGAAGCCGATCGACAGCGAGCCGTAGCGATGGGCGTCGTTGCGCAAGTTCATCGGATCGCACCCCCCGGATATTTTCAGAGAGATTCTCGCACGCAACTGCTTGGGTATCGAGCGGCAGGCCGGCGACCCGATTCTCATCCAGGCACCACCATCTGGACTTGACCTGGGTCAAGTCGCGCATCCGCGTGACCCGGAAAATATATGCCGAACTGCTTGAGGGATTGGCCATGGCCGCAGAGGCAACTACAGGAACCTACAACGACAAGATTGTGCGCCAGTTCACGGCGATGACCGTGGTCTGGGGCGTGGTCGGCATGTTGGTCGGCGTGTTCATCGCCGCCCAGCTGTATTGGCCCGAATTGAACTTCGGCATCCCCTGGCTCAGCTACGGGCGATTGC
>JBAZBG010000447.1:0-2802 GCA_041671585.1 Arenimonas sp.
TCGCCGAGGATCATCGCCGGGCCGATGCTCTGGCCGCCGCGTTGCGGGACATTGCCCCGCTACAGGTCGACGGGCCGCATACCAACATGGTTTTCGTCACCCTTCCTGCCGAATGCGTGCCCACGCTGGACGCCTTCATGCAGGAGCGCGAAATCCGTCTTGCCATCCGCGGCGCCACGGTGCGGCTGGTGCTGCACCTGGACATCGACGATGACGGGCTTACGCGCGCCATCGCCGCTTTTCGCGAGTTCTTTTCCCGCTAGGGCGTAGTCGCTCCCGCCACGGCGTTGGCGCGCCGCTGGCACGTGCGCGCCGATCAGGTTTCCGGCAGGTCCCGGCACAACGCGCATGCTTGTCCCTGGCGCGAGCGATAAATGCGCGTGGCGGTGAACACCGCCGCCGATATCAGTGCCCAGCTCGCGCTGCCGATCCAGCCTGCCTGAATTGAGCCGCCCTTGAGCACCTCGAACGCGAGCAGGATAACGAAGGCCAGGGTGCTCACCTGCGTGAAGCGCTTGATCCAGAATGCCGTTCCCATGCCGCGACCGGTCACGGGGTGCCCAAGGCTTGCAGGTACTTGCCGATCGCATCGCTAACCAGTTTTGGCTGGTCGAACATGGCGAAGTGCCGCGCCGGCGACACCGACACCACTTCGAGTCTCGGCGTGCCCGCCATCAGCTGTCGGTAGTGGGCAGTCTTGGCCGCTTCCGAAATCATCTTCGCTTCGCCATCGGCGGCGTTGTATGGCGAAATCAGCAACACCGGCACGCTGATCCTGGGCAGGTTCGGTCGCAGGTCGAGCGCCAACGTTTCCGCCATGTACTCGGCCGTGGCGGCCGGGTCGCTCTTCGCGCTGAGCTGGGCCAGGCGCTCCGCCGTCACAGCGTCCAGTACGCCGATACCGCGCATGTACTCTTGCTGCTGACTGGCGAATTTTTCGCGATCCAATCCGCTCATCCCGGCTTTGATATCGGCAACCATTGCTGCCCGCTGCGCCGGCGGCATCGCTTCGGTGCCGGGGAATACCGGCAGGCCATCGATGCTGACCACACCGGCAATCAGGCTCGATTCGGCTTGCGCCAGCGCAATCGACAGTACGCCGCCGAGGCTGTGACCGATCAGCACGGGCTTGTCCAATTCCTGGGTGACGATCAGGCCTTTGAGCGATTGCAATGCCTGCTGCATCACCTTGCCGGAAACGACAGGCTGGCCGTCGAAACCGGCCAGGGTCACCACGTAGACCACGTGCGTGTCCTTGAAGCGCTTGACCACGTCTTGCCAAACCCAGGCGCCGCTGGCCAGTCCCGGAATGAGGATCAGCGGGGTTCCGCGCTCGCCGTGGCGTTCCACCAGCATGGTGCCGATGTTGAATCGCGGCGACACGGAAATGGCCGAAGTCGCGATCGCAGGCTTTTCGCCGGCGACTGCGACAGAGTCAGAGGCGGCTTCAGCCGCGACCGAAGAAGCCGTCGCGGCCAGACCCATCGCAGCGGCCAGGGCCGCGGCGACGAGTTGACGGATCGGAGAAGTTGATTTCGGCTTCCTCATGTTTGCTCCAAGTTGCATCAAAGTGAAAAAATGTTTTCGATCGGTTTCTCGAACAGGCGCGCCAAGGCGAATGCCAGCGGCAGGCTGGGATCGTAGCGGCCGGTTTCCAAGGCGTTGACGGTCTGCCGCGACACCTCCAGACGATCGGCAAGATCGGCCTGGGTCCAGCCGCGTTCGGTGCGCAGGTCCTTGATGATGTTCTTCATCGATGGCAGAGGCCGCGAACGATGACGATCGCGCCCCAGCTTGCGCCCATAAGCATCCAGACGCTGAACATGCTCAGCTTCGGATAGCCGGCGACTTCCAGGAAGCCATAGGTGAATGTCAGCCCGGCGGTGACGGCCGCCGCCATCGTCGCGTTTTCCAGGAACAAGCGGCGGATGAATTCGTCCGTGCGGCGATAGTGCCGGACCAGCGCCCAAAACATCAGGCCAAAGCCGAGCATCGGACTGGCCAGCACCAGGAGGCGCCACAGGCCGGGCTGCATCGGCTTGCCGAACGTGAGGGCGGCGACCAGGAGGGCGATGTACACCGCCACGCTGCTGGACAACTCCAGCAAGTACCGCTTCGCCGCCTCCTGTTCCCGCATTGCGCCGCTCCAGATGTAAAGCATGCTTTACAGACTAGCTGGCGGAATTCTCGATGTCAAGCATGCTTTACATGGCGATGCTATCAGGTCGCCAGTCCATGGCTGCGCAGCAGCGCTTCCGGACGCGGTTCGCGGCCGCGAAAGGCGACGAAACTCTCCAGCGCCGGACGCGAGCCGCCGACCGCGAGGATCTCGCGCCGGTAGCGCGCCCCGGTTTCCGGATCGAACACACCGTTTTCCTCGAACGCGGAAAAGGCATCGGCGCTGAGCACCTCCGCCCACAGGTAGCTGTAGTACCCCGCCGCATAGCCGCCACTGAAGATATGGGTGAAGGCCTGCGGAAACCGCTGCCAGTCCGGCGGCTTGACCACCGCCACTTCGTCGCGCACTTCGCGCAACAGTTCCAGCGTGCGTGGGCCGTGGGCAGGATCGAACTCGTGGTGCAGGCGAAAATCGAACAACGCGAATTCCAGCTGCCGCACCAGGAACAGGCCGGCATGAAAATGCCGCGCCGCCAACATCTTCTGGAATAGCGCCTCGGGCAGCACTTCGCCGGTTTGATAGTGACGCGCGAAATCGTTCAGGGCCTCGCGCTGCCAGGCGAAGTTCTCCATGAACTGACTCGGCAGTTCGACCGCATCCCATTCGACGCCCTTGATGCCGCC
>JBAZBG010000448.1:0-2798 GCA_041671585.1 Arenimonas sp.
AACTCGAACTGCGCGGCGCCGCCCATCACGCCGCCGAGCTGTCGACCGCCGCGCTCGACTCACCGCAACAGATGGGACTTTTTTCCGCACCCTCGGCGATTGCCGAAGCGCTCACGGCGATCGAACCCGACGAACTCACGCCCAAGCAGGCGCTGGAAGCCTTGTATCGGCTCAAACAGCTCTAGTGTAGGAGCGGCTTTAGCCGCGATGCGCATGTAGGAGCGGCTTCAGCCGCGATGCTCTTCGCAAAAAAGGCATCGCGGCTAAAGCCGCTCCTACAAATTCGGCGCCACCAAAAAACGAAGCGGCCCGGAAAATTCCGGGCCGCTCTGCCTTCCATGGCAAACCGCTGCCAGAGCCGGGGGGGAGTCAGTACTGCGTGGCGTAGCGGCTGACAGCAACCGAGTAGGCGGCGCGGGTAACGCCGGCAGTCGGATCGAAATACGCGTGCAGCGTCGGGGTCAGGTCGTACGGACCCTGGGTCACCGTGAAGCGCGCGTTCATCAGCCCGGCGTCAAGTGCACCTTGCACGTAACCGCGCAGGTTGGCCGGGATGCTGGCGACGTCTTCGATCGGAATCCGCTTGCCGTCATAGCTGACCGACAGCGTGCCGGTGTAGGCCACTGCTTCATTCTGCAGACCGAGCGCCTGCACCAGTGCATACGCCAGCTGCAGGCGATTGACCGAGTTGGTGGGCAGGAATTTTCCGTTGACCAGACCCATCAGACCGGCGTGCGTCTGCGACAGGTCACGCAAGGGCGCCGCCACGGCGACCGCCGATTCGGCATATGGATACGCCGCACTCGTGGTTGCCAAATCGCTGAAGCTCGGCGTATTGCTGAAGGGCAATGCCTGACGGGAGCTGACGCCCATCACCAGGTACTGCGCCATCTCGCTGCGCTTGAGCAGCGCATCGGGACGGAACTTCTTGTCCGAGTAGCCATCGACCAGGCGATTGCTGACGGCGTATTCGATCGCGCCGCGAGCCGGATGACTGGCGATGTCGTCCAGGCCGAGGTAGCCGGCAGAGTTCAGGAAGCTGATGGTGCCATCGACATAGCCCGGTGCGGCGTAGCCATTGGTAACACCGGCCGGATCAAGCGCCGTGCCGGATACCGAACCGATGCCGCGGACGGTGACACTCCACGTTCCCGGCTGCGCCGGCGCACTCACCACAACGGTGTCGCCGAGGACGGGAAGCGCAATGGCCGAACCATACCTCTGGCCGTCGGGTGCGGTCAGCACCACTGCTACGGTGTTGGCGTCGACCGTGGCGCGAGCGCTGACCCAGGCGACGTTGGCGCCGACTTCGAAGGACTTCTCTTCCGGCGTGCCGACCGGCGAGAAGAACACGCTGAACGGCATGCTGGTGCCGGCGGCAAGCTGCGCATTGCTGTTGAACGTGCGCAGCGCATTCACCGTCTTGCCGTAGTCCGTGCGGATACCCTGCGCCATCGCCACCGCGGCGTAGGCGTTGACGTGACCGCTACCCACTTCCCAGCTCTCGCGGCCGGTCATGTTGGCCGCGGTTTCTTCCAGGATCGACTTGACCTTGGCCGGCGTCAGGTTCGGGTTTGCCTCGAACATCAGCGCGATGATGCCGGCCGTGTGCGGCGTGGCCATCGAAGTGCCGCTCATGTGCGTATAGAACGGCAGGTACGCCGGATCGAGTGTTTCGGCATCATGCTGCGCTTCCAGCGGCGGCAATACACCGGTGCTGTCGCGCGTGGAAACGATATCGACGCCAGTGGCGACGATGGTCGGCTCATTGAAGTAAGTCCAGCTCTTGCCATCCGGCATGGTGAAGGTGCCGGTCTCGAAGCGCTTGCCGCGCGAGGAGAAGTCGGTCAGGCGGCCGTTCTTCTCGCCGGCGCCCACGGAAATCACCCACGGCGCCTGCGCATAGGGGTTGTGCGTGTCCTCGCCCGGACCGTCGTTGCCCGCGGCGAACACGCTGACGATGCCGCGCTTGTAGGCTTCGTAGGTCGAAACGTTGACCGGATTCATCGGCTCGAACGCACCCGAGCTGCCCCAGGAATTGCTGATCACGCGGATCGGGCTGCGGAAACTGAACTGGTTGGTGATCGCGTAATCCAGGCCGCCAACGGCGTCCAGGATCAACAGCACCGCGCCGGATCCGTAACCGACCAGGTCGGCGCCCGGAGCAACACCGCGATACAAGCCGTTGGAGCGCGCGCCAGTGCCGCCAATGGTGCCGGCGCAGTGCGTGCCATGGCCGGAGCCGGTGTCGGTATTGTGCATGCCCTGCACGTAGGTGATGGGCAGCATGCTGTCTTGCGCGGCAAGGTTGGTGGCGCCTTGCACGTTCTCGACCACGTGCTTGCCGAACTCGAGATCCATATGCGTGGCGTCGATGCCGGAATCGTTGACGACAACGCTGACGCCCTTGCCGCTATACGGCACGGCGCGGCCAAAATCGCCCTGGTTGGCGACCACGCGCTCTGCGCCGGAAATCTGCCGTGCTTCCTTGTTGAAGTAGCGCAATGGGCGATTGGGGAAAATGGAAAGTACGTCCGGCTGGCTGGCCAGCGCGCGGATTTCCGCCGGAGTGGCGACAACGCCGGCGATCGGCAACGAACGCATGGTGATGCCCTTGGTGATACCCAGGCTTTTCAGTGTGCTCAGTTCGGTCGCATTGATCGGACCGGAATGGTCGTAGGTGACGACGACGGTGAGTTCTTCGCCCGGAAGGGCACTGCTCAGTTGCTTCGCCAGGTCCGCGCTGATCTGCGCTTCGGCGAGGGCGATTCCGCTAAACAGGATGCCGGAGGCGATCG
>JBAZBG010000449.1:0-2788 GCA_041671585.1 Arenimonas sp.
CGACTACACCATCTTCAGCCTGGCCAAGCTCGGCCAGCGCTTCGATCTGACCCGGCTGCCGTTCTCGATGAAGATCCTGCTGGAGAACCTGCTGCGCTGCGAAGACGGCGTCTCGGTCACTCCGGCCTCGATCGAAGCGGTCGCAACGTGGGACGCCAAGGACGAGCCGGAGACGGAGATCGCCTTCATGCCGGCGCGCGTGGTGCTGCAGGACTTCACCGGCGTGCCCTGCGTGGTGGACCTGGCCGCTATGCGCGACGCGGTGGTCAAGCTTGGCGGTTCGGCAAGCAACATCAATCCCTTGATTCCTTCCGAACTGGTGATCGACCATTCGGTGCAGGTCGACTCGTACGGCAAGCCGGACTCGCTCGACATCAATGGCCAGATCGAGTTTTCCCGCAATGGCGAACGCTACAGCTTCCTGCGCTGGGGCCAGAAGGCGTTCAACAATTTCAAGGTGGTGCCGCCGAACACCGGCATCGTGCACCAGGTGAACCTGGAAAACCTGGCGCGCGTGGTGGTCGAGCGCGAGATCGACGGTGTCCGGTACGCGTTCCCCGATACCGTATTCGGTACCGATTCGCATACCACGATGATCAACGGCCTCGGCGTTCTCGGCTGGGGCGTCGGCGGCATCGAGGCGGAAGCCGCGATGCTCGGCCAGCCAAGCTCGATGCTGATTCCCCAGGTGGTCGGCTTCAAGCTGACCGGCAAGCTGCCCGAAGGCGCGACGGCAACCGACCTGGTGCTGACCGTCACCCAGATGTTGCGTTCGCTTGGCGTGGTCGGCAAGTTCGTCGAGTTCTACGGCGACGGCCTGAACTACCTGCCGCTGGCCGACCGCGCGACGATCGCGAACATGGCGCCCGAATACGGCGCCACCTGCGGGATTTTCCCGATCGATGGCGAGTCGCTTACCTACCTGCGCCTTTCGGGCCGTAGTGAGGAACAGATCCGCTTGGTCGAAGCCTATGCCAAGGCGCAGGGTCTGTGGCGCAGCGAAGTGGAAGCCGAATACAGCGCCACCCTGCACCTGGACATGGACACCGTGCTGCCGTCGCTTGCCGGGCCGAAGCGGCCGCAGGATCGCGTGCTGCTGTCGGACATGAAGAAGAACTTCACCACCAACCTGGTCGGCCTGGTCGCCAACCGGAAGCCGGGCAATGCTTCCGTGCAGCGCTTCGATACCGAGGGCGGCGATCAGCCGCAGGCCGAGCACCTGGCGGCGAAGCCCGTGGCGAAAATCCGCACCCGTGACGAGCAACATGCCGAACTGCGCGATGGCTCGGTGGTGATCGCGGCGATCACCTCGTGCACCAACACATCCAATCCGGCGGTGATGCTGGCGGCCGGCCTGGTCGCGCGCAATGCCGTCGCCAAGGGACTCAAGCCCGCGCCCTGGGTCAAGACCTCCATCGGTCCGGGTTCGCTGGTGGTCACCGACTACCTGATCAAGGCCGGCCTGCTCGACGACCTGGAGAAGCTCGGCTTCTACATCGTCGGCTACGGCTGCACGACCTGCATCGGCAACTCCGGTCCCTTGCCCGACGAAGTGTCGCAGGGCATCGCCGACCATGAACTGGTGGTCGCCTCGGTCCTGTCCGGCAATCGCAACTTCGAAGGCCGCGTGCATCCGGAAGTGAAGATGAACTACCTGGCATCGCCGCCGCTGGTGGTTGCGTACGCGCTGGCCGGCACCGTGGACCTGGACCTGACCACCGACCCCCTGGGCGTCGGCAGCGATGGCGAACCTGTCTATCTGCGCGACATCTGGCCGTCGAACAAGGAAATCGGCGATCTCATCGCGCGCACCGTCGGGCCGGAGATGTTCAAGCACAACTACGCCAACGTCTTCGCCGGCGACAGCCGCTGGAACCAGATCGCCTCGCCTGACGGCGCGGCGTTCGAATGGGATGAGGCGTCCACGTACATCAAGAACCCGCCCTACTTCGACGGCATGCAAATGACCGTCGGTCGTATCGACGACATCCACGATGCGCGCCTGCTCGGACTGTTCGGCGATTCGATCACTACCGACCATATTTCCCCGGCCGGAAACATCAAAGCCAATTCACCGGCGGGCCGCTTCCTGCAGTCGCGCGGCGTGCAGCCCGCGGACTTCAATTCCTACGGCTCGCGTCGCGGCAACGACGATGTGATGGTGCGCGGCACGTTCGCCAACATCCGCATCAAGAACCTGATGCTGGACGGTGAGGAAGGCGGCAACACCCTGCATTATCCGTCGGGTGAAAAGCTTTCGATCTATGACGCCGCGATGAAATACAAGGCCGACCGGGTTCCGCTGGTGGTGATCGCCGGCAAGGAATACGGCACCGGTTCGTCGCGCGACTGGGCGGCCAAGGGCACCATGCTGCTGGGGGTCAAGGCCGTGATCGCCGAAAGTTTCGAGCGCATCCATCGCTCCAACCTGGTCGGAATGGGCGTCCTGCCGCTGCAGTTCATGGCCGGGCAGAACGCACGTTCGCTGGGCTTGATGGGCGACGAACGGTTCGACATCACCGGTCTTCGCGATGGCGCCGGACGAATCGCCGACGTCCAGGCCACCGGTGGCGACGGCCGCGTGGTTTCCTTCCAGGCGCAGGTACTGCTGATGACCCCCAAGGAAGTCGAGTACTTCCGGCACGGCGGCATCCTGCACTACGTCCTGCGCCAACTGGCCTCCAGAAAGGCCGCCTGATCCATTACCTGTAGGAGCGGCTTCAGCCGCGATGCCCCAACTTGTAGGAGCGGCTTCAGCCGCGATGTTTCTGGGATGGAAGAACATCGC
>JBAZBG010000450.1:0-2782 GCA_041671585.1 Arenimonas sp.
CTACCGTGTTGCCGATGGCGGTGAAGGAATCGAGTTCGATCTCGCCGAACTCGCGAGCCTCCGCATGCAGCAGGCTGATACTGCCCAGCGGGATATCGCGGTAAAGCAGTGGAATCACCACGCCGGCGCGCACGCCGGCCGAGTCCAGAACCGTCCGGAACTCGGGCGGCAAACCGGGGTGAGCCGAAAAGTCCGTGCTCACGAACAGGCGGCGTTCGGTCACCGCGATCTGATGCAGCCCCTGCGCGAGCGGCGTCGCGCCGCCGACCGGCAGTGCGGCGATTGCCCCTTCGCTGGCCGCCACCTGCAGCGGCTGGCCGGCGCTATCCTGCAGGCAGATTGCCACGTGCGGAGCTGGTGTCAGACTGCGCAGCGCCGAGATGGTGATCGCCAGGATGTCGTTGGTTTCAAGCGAGCCGTGGAGCTCGGTCGACAACCGATTGATCAAGCGCAGGCTGTCGTTGCGTTCCATCAGTGTCTTGCGCGACAGCGCCAGCTCCGCTTCCGCGCGCTTGCGCTCGCTGGTGTCGCGGACCGTCGCCAGCAGGTGCGGCTCGCCGCGGATCTCGACGGCATTCAAAGTGACTTCCGCATCGAATGGCGTGCCATCCAGCCGACAATGCGTCCACTCGAAGTGCTGGGTCAGGCCGTTGAAGGCGGCGGTGATCTTCTCGAGCGCCTTCTCGTCCGAGCGTCGCCCGTCGGGTTGGAACTCCGGCGAAAAACGGTACGGAGGCTCGCCGATGACTTGCTCGCGGGTACAACCGAACATCTGCAGGGTCGCCGGATTGCAGTCTACGAACTGTTCGCCACGCATCAGGAAGATGCTGTCGCCAGCACCCTCGAACAGGGTGTGATAACGCGCTTCGCTGTCGCGCAGCGAGGCGCGCGCCTGCTTGCGCTCGCTGGTGTCGCGCACGGTCGCCAGCAGGTGCGGCTCGCCGCGAATCTCGACGGCGTTGAGCGTGACCTCGGCATCGAACGGGCCGCCGTCGAAGCGGCAATGCAGCCAATCGAAATGTTGCGTCTGGCCGTGCAGCGCAGCCGTGATCTTTTCAACCGCTTTCTCGTCCGAGCGCCGGCCGTCAGGCTGGTACTCGGGCGAAAAACGGTACGGCGGTTGCCCGATGATTTGCTCGCGAGTGCAGCCGAACATGCGCAAGGTCGCCGGATTGCAGTCGACGAACTGCTCGCCGCGCATCACGAAGATGCTGTCGCCAGTACCCTCGAACAAGGTGTGATAACGCGCTTCGCTGTCGCGCAGGGACTCCTGGGCGAGTTGTCGTTCGGTCAGGTCGGCGGCGATGCCCATGAACCCGGTAATCGCACCCTCGCGATTGCGCACCGGGGTCACGGAAAGCCGCACCGGGAAGCGGCTACCGTCCTTGCGGACATAGCTCCATTCACGCTCGTCGGCCTGCCCCTGCCGCGCCTTGGCGACGAACACCTCGAATCCCGGGTCGACGGTCCGCCGCAGCTCGGCGGACAGCTCCGCCGCACGCAGTTCGATTTCCCCGGGATCGTGAAAAATCGCCGGCGAATACTTGCCGACCAGTTCGCCCGCGGTGTAGCCAAGCATGCGCGCAGCCGCGGCGTTGAAGCTGCGGATGATGCCATCGACATCGGTGGAAATAAGGCTGTAGTCGGCGCCATCCAGAATTGCCTGCTGCATGGCGGACAATTCCTGCAGCCGGGCGTTGCTGTGCCGCAGCTGGTCCTGCGCCAGCCGTTGCGCCAGCGCATCGGCGGCGAAGGCGGCAAACTGCTGGTCGCGCTCGGTCCACACGCGCGGTTCGCGAAGTTGTTCCACGCGCAGCACGCCGAGCAGGGTTCCTTCGCTGCGCACGGCGACGTCCAGGAAGGCGCCGATTTCCCAGCGCGAAATGTAGTCGGCGGCAAACTCCGCAATGCGCTTGTCGCCGGCGGCCTCGTTGGCAATGAAAATGCCGGCCTGGACGAGCTTGGCCAGGTAGGCCGGCCAGTTGATGACGACGCCGACCAGCCTTGGCGCCGGCTGCCGGCTATCGGTGGCGCGCACCGTGTGGCAGGTGAGCGTGTCGTGCGCGCCGGAAGCCTGCCACAGGCTGGCCCGGTCAGCCTTGATGGCTGTGGCCAGCGAATGCAGAATTTCTCCGCAGCCCGTCGCGAGCCCTAGCGGCTCCACGCTAACTGCGCTGGTGCTCAAGGCCCGGTAGGCTTCATTCGACATAGCTTGTGGATCGCTCAGCCCGTTTCCCCTTATCCGCTTTTAGCGTCTGCGGATCAAGCGTAAACGGAGCCCGTGATTCTCACAATCGGGTCGACGCGCCTAGCGTTCCCGCAACAGCGGCTTCCGGCATTGGGCCTCGTACAATGCGCGGGTCTTGCGCCAAACGTCCTGCGTCTGCGCGCCGACAATCTGGTTCCACCAGGCCTGGCACTGGCGATCTTCCGCGGCGCTCAAGGTGTCCGGGTCATCGACGGGACCAACGTAGTTGGCGTTATTGGCAAGGATGCCGCAACCGCCGCCAAGCGCCAGGACGGAAACCTTGCAGACCATGGTCGAACCCGGACGCCCGGGCACGGGAATCCGGATTTCCTTGGTGGTTTTTTCGACGAGCTTGGTCAGCAGCGCCGTCAGCGCGTCCTGGTCGGGCGTCCAATACTGCTCGAACTGCGTTGTTTCATAGGCCAGGGCGGGATTGCGGTAGAAGTATTTTTTGGCATCGTCGATGTGCGGAACCTGGTAGCTGAAAACGCGCTGATCGCCCACCTGCTTGTCTATTTGTTCCAGCATGTCGTC
>JBAZBG010000451.1:0-2779 GCA_041671585.1 Arenimonas sp.
CGCGCGCGGCACTTGCTCGACGGATAGTCAGGAACGGGGCCGCGCTTCCGGGTTGGTTTTCATCAGTTGCAGCCATACCGTTTCCATGCGAGCTTCGACAGCGGGCTCCGGGACGATGGGACGGCTCCACGTGCGGCTGGTCTCGCCGGGCCACTTGTTGGTGGCGTCGATGCCAAGTTTCGAACCCAGGCCCGGCACCGGACTGGCGAAGTCGAGATAGTCGATCGGCGTGTTTTCGACCATCAACGTATCTCGCGCCGGATCCACGCGCGTCGACATGGCCCAGATTACCTGCGACCAGTCACGCACATCGATGTCGGCATCGGTGACGATCACGAACTTGGTGTAGGTGAACTGGCGCAGGTACGACCATCCGCCCATCATGACGCGGCGCGCATGGCCGGCATATTGCTTGCGGATCGAGACCACAGCGATCCGATACGAGCAGGCCTCCGGCGGCAGGTAGAAATCGACGATTTCCGGAAATACCTTGCGCAGGATCGGCACGAAAATGTCATTGAGCGCCAAGGCCAGCACCGAGGGTTCATCGAACGGTGCGCGGCCCATGTAGCTGCCGTGATAGATCGCGTTGCCGCGCATCGACATGCGCTCGATCGTCAACACCGGAAACTCGGCTTGCGCATTGTAGTAGCCGGTGTGATCGCCGAAGGGACCCTCCAGTGCCGTCTCGCCCGGATGGATGAATCCTTCGAGCAGGATTTCCGCGCCAGCCGGCGCGTCCAGGTCGGTCAGCGTGCTGTGCCACAGGCGCGTGCGTTCGCCGCGAAGCAAACCGGCGAATTCGTATTCCGACAAGGTGTCGGGCACCGGTGCGACGGCGGACAGCATGGTGGCGGGATCCGCGCCGATAGCGACCAGGACCGGGAACGGCCGGGTAGGGTGGGCCGCCTTCCAGTCGGCGTAGTCGAGTGCTCCGCCACGGTGCGGCAGCCAGCGCATGATGACTTTGTTACGCGCGATTGGTTGTTGCCGGTAGATCGCCACATTCTGTCTTGGCTGGCGCGTGCCACGGGTAACCACCAGACCAAAGGTAATCAGTTTGTCGATGTCCTCCGGCCAGCAACGCTGGATGGGCAATTGCCCAACGTCGACGTCGTCGGCCTCGCGCACGTCTTCGCAGAATGCTGCGTCCTTGATCCGTCGCGGTGCGACGTGAGCCAACTGCGCCAGCTCCGGCCAGCTGGCCAACGCCCCGCGCAGGCTGGAAGGCCAGCGCGGTTCCTTGATCGCGGCCAGCAACTCGCCGAGCTCGCGCAACGAAGCCAGCGGCCGTCCGGCTAATGCAGCTTCGATGCGGTCGCGGTGGCCGAACAGATTTCCCAGCAGCGGATGCGTCGAGCCTTTGGCTTGCTCGAACAACAAGGCCGGGCCTTGCGCCTTCAATGCGCGTTGGCACAGCGCGGTGCTTTCCAGATTGGGATCGATCGGCTCAGCAATGCGCAGCAGATCGCCGGTGACCTGGAGCCGTTGCAGGAAGCTGCGCAGATCGTGAAAGGCCACCGGCTTCCGCGCTCAGGCCGCCGCAGGCAGCGTGCTGCTTGCGCCGACGGGATGTTCGGCGAGTAGCGCCCGGACGCGCCGGCCCAGGTAGTCGAAGTAAAGATCGATATAGCTGATGCCGTTTTCGCCGTCGTTGAGGAACGGATTCATCAGGGTGTGGCGCAGGATCACCAGCCGGTCGGCGCCCTCGTGTTCGGGCAGCAGGCTGTCCAGGTCGAGTCCGAGTTCGGCCAGTACGCGGTTCATGTCCTCGGGACCCAGCGCCTCGGGACGCAGCGTGGTCATCGATCCGTAGAACTCGCGCGTCTGCACGGCGTGGCCGGGGTCGCAGCGCAGGTCGTCATGCAGCGAGCGGGCGAAGACATTCATCCGCGCCACGTCATGATTGCCAACCGGATTGAGCGCCAGGCAGACGATGTTGCTGTCGGGCGCGAACGGAATCGATACTCGGAGCAGGCCGGCCATTTCATCGGCGAAGCGCGCCGCGCGGGCAAGAAACACTTCCGCGGAACGGATGGTCTCGCCAGTGAGTCGGCCGAAGTGCGCGTGATCCAGCGGCAGTACCCGATGGGTGACGTACACGGCGGCAGCGGCCGCGCCGGACTTGGATCCTTCCAGGATAAAGCGGCCGAGCTTGCGGAAGCGGGCGAAATAATCGGCGCCGCCGTCGCCATCGAACACGTAGTCGGCGTCTTCGGTCAGCAGGTTCATCACGCGTTGGTCGCGGCAGATGAAAGCGCCGGCGCCATAGGGCAGGTAGCCCATCTTGTGCGGGTCGACCGTGATGGAATCGCAGTCACCCAGGGCCGCCATGGCCGCGTAGGTCGTTTCGCTCGGGAAGCTGGCGAATTCGCTGCGCAAGGCTTCAACCGGGCGCAGCGAGCCGTCTTCGGCACGAAACAAAGTCGCCAGGTAGCCGCCCCAGGCGGCGTCGACGTGCACGGAGAAGCCGAAGCCCTTTTTCGCATGGCGTTCCCGCTGCTCGATGACTTCCAGCACGGGATCGATGGTGCCGAACTCCGTGGTGCCCAAGACCGCCACCGTCAGCAAGACCGGCCGGCGTTGCTCGTGCAATTGCCCAAGCATCGTGCCCAGCGCATCGGTGTCCATGCGCATGCCGCGCTCGGGCACCTGCAGCAGCTGTTCCCGGCCGAGGCCGAGCAGCTTCATGCCTTTGCTCCAGGAGTAGTGCGCGGTCACCGGTACCAGGACGACCGGCGGCGACAGCTCGGGATGGCGGGCAAAAAATCCCACCAGG
>JBAZBG010000452.1:0-2774 GCA_041671585.1 Arenimonas sp.
TGGTGACGCCGCTGACCACGCCCAGTGCAAAGCTCAGGGCGAACACCTTCACCCAGAATCCATAGGCCTGCATCCACTTGTCGTCCCGCGTCGCGCGGAAACGCATCTTGAAGAACAACAGGAACCAACCCATCGCGATGGTGATGGTCGGAAACAGGATGTGGAACGAGATATTTGCGGCGAACTGGACTCGGGCCAGGGCTAGAGGGTCCATTGCAAACTCCGTGCGGGCCGCAGGGCTGATCCGCCGCCGAGCGGCGGATGGCGCGATGCGTGTTCATTATCGCCGATTTGGCCCGGGTCAAGCCAAGGTTCATTGGCGAGGGCGAAGAATTGCTGCAGGCGAGTGGCGAACCATTCATGGAGCTATTTGCTGCGTGGCGAGGAATCGCGGCTGAAGCCGCTCCCACACACACACAGGAGGCGAGGATGATTTCGCTACCTTTTCGGGATCGGGATGACGCCGCGCAACGGCTGGCCGCTGCGCTGGCCAAGTACCGCGGCGCAAGGCCGGTGGTGGTGGCCATTCCGCGCGGGGCGGTGCCGATGGGACGGGTGCTGGCCGAAGCACTGGGCGGCGATCTTGACGTGGTGCTCGTGCGCAAGCTCGGTGCTCCGCATCACCCGGAATTCGCCATCGGTTCGGTCGACGAGCAGGGCAATGTCGCGCTCGGCGAATACGCCGCGCAGGCTGGCGCCGACGAGGTCTATGTCCGGCGCCAGGCCGAGCAGGAACTGCAGCTCATGCGCCAGCGACGCGCGATGTACAGTCCGGAGCGGCCGGCGATTTCCGTCGCCGGCCGGATCGTCATCGTGGTCGACGATGGTCTGGCGACTGGCGCGACGATGATCGCGGCGCTCAAGGCGCTTCGCGCCCAGGATCCGGAGCGCTTGGTCTGCGCCGTACCGGTGGCCGCGGGCGACAGCCTGGCGGAAGTCGGAAAATTTGCCGACGAAGTGGTGTGCCTGGCGACACCGAGCCCGTTCCATGCGGTTAGCCCTTACTACATGGATTTTTCCGCGGTGACCGATGCCCAGGTCATGGAAATCCTTGCTGCGCGTGCGCCGCCGACTGGCCCGGTCGACAGCCGCACGCAGGACATTTCCCGGCCAGTACGGCTCCAGGCTGCAGAACACAGCCTGGAGGGCGATCTGGTCCTGCCGCCTTCCCCCCGCGGCCTGGTGATTTTTGCCCATGGCAGCGGCAGCAGCCGGCACAGTCCGCGCAACCGGTATGTGGCCAGCGTATTGAATCAGCGCGGCTTCGCCACGTTGCTGTTCGATCTGTTGACGGTTGACGAGGACCGCGACGTCGCCACCCGTTTTGATATCCCGCTGTTGGCCCGTCGCCTGGAAGTTGGACTCGATTGGGCGCGACGCGAGCCGGACGTGCAGGGTCTTCCGATCGGATTGTTCGGCGCCAGCACCGGCGCGGCCGCGGCGATCATCGTGGCGGCTGCGCGTCCGGATGAAATTGCCGCCGTGGTTTCGCGCGGCGGCCGCCCCGACCTGGCTGGCGAGTGGGCACTGTCGCGGGTGCGCACGCACACCCTGTTGATCGTCGGCGGCGCCGATGAGCAAGTGCTGCAGCTCAACCAGGCGGCGAGGGCAACGATGCGCGAGTGGGCCGACCTGGACGTCGTTGCCGGCGCCACGCATCTGTTCGAAGAAGCGGGCACGCTCGAACAGGCGGCGGCGACGGCCGCCGACTGGTTCGAACGCTGGCTGCCGGAGCAGCCGCCGCGAATCGACGAGCCGTCGGCGCCGCTCAGCGCCGGCACCTGGCTGCGTTGAGCGCGTGCCGCAACCGCCGCGGGCTTGCGGCATGCCTGCCGCGCGGCATGGCTAGTCCGACGACGATCTCGGCGCCGAAGCAAATGTGCTCAGCTGCTTGCGTACTGCCGACTCGAGTGCCTTCAATCCCCAACGCCGCCCTTCCGCCACTGCAGCTTCCACTGACTGGCCCCTGATCCAGCCGGCACGCAGGGCCGCCAGCGCACCCACGCGATTGCTGCTGCTGCAATGGACCAGGGTCGGTTCGGCGCCGACCTCGGTGATCAGGCGATCGAATCGGACAGCATTCTCGATCGTGAGGTCTTCGGCGCCGCGAATCGGCAGGTTGTGGTAGCGCATGCCGGCATTGCGCACGGCAGCGCCTTCATCGAAGTCCGGGGTTTCGCTCGCCGGGCGCAGATTGATCACATGGCGAATACGGGCTTGGGCGATCACCGGAATGTCGCTTGTCTGCAGTTTTCCGGAAGTGGCGAGATTGGGTGCGGGAAGCGCCATATTCGGAAGGCTTGCCAACGCCTTTGCGTCCAGTTCATCGGAGGCCCAGGCGGGCAGGGCGAACAGCAGCAGCGATAACAGGACCAGGCGAACCATGGCAAACCTCCGGGGAAAGATCAGGTGCGTTAGAGAAGTTACCGGTGAACCTCAGGCGGCATTCTCGCTCCCGCCTTGGCCGGCAACAAGCCGTAGTACAACAACGGGATGACCACCAGGGTCAGCATCGTGCTGACCAGGATGCCGAAGATCAACGACACGGCCAGGCCATTGAAGATCGGGTCGTCGAGAATGAAGAAGGCGCCCATCATCGCCGCCAGGCCGGTCAGCACGATTGGCTTGGCGCGCACGGCACAGGCTTCGACCACGGCGTCTTCGGGGCTGCGGCCTTCGCCGATGGCCTGGTTGATGAAGTCGACCAACAGGATCGAATTGCGCACGATGATGCCGGCGAGCGCGATCATGCCGATCATCGAGGTGGCCGTGAA
>JBAZBG010000453.1:0-2765 GCA_041671585.1 Arenimonas sp.
GATGGCGATCATCGGCATCTCCTCGATCCACCTGCTCAAGACCTTCATCGAGGCCGGCGCCCTGGGCGGGCTGCCGCTGGTTGGCACGCCGACCTGCTTCGAGGCGATCGAAGTGATCCGGGCCGCGAGCAGCAGCGCAAAGGCGTGCACCACGGTGACCATGCAGGGCGTGATGTGGCAGACCATCATCCACAGCATCTTCATCCTGTCGGCACTCGGCATCGCCATGACCGACCGCCTGATGGGACACGCGGCGAAACCGGGCAAGCTGCCGCACTAGGCCTCCTTGACTGGCATGGCCGAGATTCCCGGAACTCCGTTTCGCATTCTTTCGCTGGCCGGCGGCGGTTACCTCGGGCTGTACACGGCCTGCGTGCTGGCCGAGCTGGAAGCGCAGGCCGGCGAACCGCTGGGGCGCCGCTTCGACCTGATTGCCGGCACCTCGGTGGGCGGCATCCTGGCGATCGCGCTGGCGTTTGAAATGCCGATGGCGGCGGTGCGCGAATTGTTCCTGGAACACGGCACGGCGATTTTTTCCGGACGCGGCCTGGCCACCAGCACGGTCGGCAAATTGCGCGACCTGACCCGTTCGGTGCTCGGCCCGAAGTACGACGGCCACGCGCTGCGCAAGGCAATGGTCGCGCACATCGGTCGCGCCACCCTGGGCGAGGCGCTGCATCACGTGGTCATACCGACCACGAATGTTTCGCTGAGCCGCACCAAGGTGTTCAAGACGCCGCATGCCTCCGGCTCGCGCGGCGACGAAAAACGGCATGCGGTCAGCGTGGCCATGGCCACCTGCGCGGCGCCCTCGTATTTTCCGTCGGTGCGCATCGGCCGCTACCTGTATGCCGATGGCGGCATGTTCGCGGTGGCGCCGGCGCAAGTGGCGCTGCACGAGGCCGAACATTTCCTCGGCGTGTCGCCCGAGCGCGTGCACATGCTCTCGGTCGGCACCGGCATTTCCCGTTACCGGCCAACGGCCCGGGTCAGCGAGAAGGACGGCGCGGTCGACTGGTTGTCCGAAGGGCGCCTGATCCTGACCTTGATCGCGGTGCAGCAACAGCACGTGCAGGCGATGATCGAAGACCGCCTGGCCGAGCGTTACCGGCATATCGACGGCGAATGGCCGCGCGATGCCGGCCTGGGCATCGACGTGGCGACGCCCGATGCGGCGGCAACCTTGATGCGTATGGCCCGCGAGACGGTGCGGCGCATCGACCTGGACGAGCTGCAGCGCGGATTCTTTCCGCCGCGCGACGCCTAGCCGTTACTGGACTTTTTTCTTCGCCGCCAATTCGTCGGCGATTTTCTTCGCCGCATTGTTCATGAAGTAATTGGTGGTCTGCAGCGTCGACATCGATGCGCCGACTGGCAATGGCCAGCTGTTGCGTTCGATGTTCAGCGTGGCCAGCACCTGGCCGGAACTGGAGTCGGTGATGTTCACCGTGGCGTCGAAGTGCGTCTGCCCGGCGAAGCCGGTCAGACCGCGCGCAACGACATTGCCTTCGTCATAGCGGCTGATGTCGCCACTCACGCGCAGCGCCGGCCCGGTGCCGGGCTGGCGGCTGACATCGTTGAACGCGCCGGTGGCGGTGATGGCCTCAGCGATCTTGTCGGCGAACTCGCGGCGCGCCTGGTTGACATCGACCAGGTGCGCCGCCTGCTTGGTCGCGTCGTCGAATACCTGGCTGTCGCTGGCGCTGAAGTCGAGCACTTCGACCCGATCGAAATCGGCGATGCGCGCCGGCGCGTTCGCCGCTTCGCGAGTCAGGCCGGACACCGAGCCGCAGCCGGCCAGCAGTACCAGCGCAGCGAGGGACGCAGGCAGGCGACAACGCAGGAACTTGCTCATCGTGGTGCTCTCCATGATTGGCACGAATGCTTCAGCGCGCGTTGTCGGCCGCAGCGACGATCGGCTCGAGTCGCAACTCGAGGCGCAAGGGATTGGCGGCCCGCGCCCGGGCAGCCGGCGCGCGACTGGGCGCGGCACCGGCGATGATGATGCGCTTGTCGCTGACGCCAGCCGCGGCCAGGAAGTCGGCCACCGCGAGTCGGCGTTGTTCGGCCAATTGCGGATTGCTGCCCTGGGCGCCGGCGTCGTCGCCGCGCACGCGCACGGCAACGGTGGTCTTGCGGTATTCCACGAATACCGTGGACAAGCGTGTCAGTGTTTCGCGCAGCGCCGGATTGAATTGGCTGCTGCCTTGTTCAAAGCCGACGCCGGTGAGCACGATGACGATGATGTTGACCTGGCGTCCGACGCCGATGCTGTGGCCGGTGAGTTGTTTCAGACGGCCATGCAGCACATCCATGTAGTAGCCCACTTCGGCCGGCGGCAAGGTGTCGCGTGCGCTCTTGGCCAGGGCCTGGCGGGCGCCGGCCGCGTCGGCGGCATAGGCGGGCGGCACGGGCGCTGGGGCGGCCGGCGGTGCCGGTGTGGGGGCCGGGGCGACGACGGTGCGTGGCGGTTTGGGTGGCGGTGGGGTGATTGGGGGGCGGGGGCGCTGGGTGGTGCAGGCGGATAGGGTTAGGAGGGCGGCAAGCATCGCGGCTGAAGCCGCTCCCACACGAGCCGCTCCCACACGAGCCGCTCCCACACGAACCGCTCCCACATGAGCGGGGGCTGGGGGCCGGACGGGGGGGCTGGGGCTAGGAGGCATCGTGGAAGAATGCAAGGAATGCTCCTGCCGGTAGCGGCGTGCTGAACAGGTAGCCCTGGCCCAGGGTGACGCCGTGGGCAATGAGCCAATCCCGTTGGTCGG
>JBAZBG010000454.1:0-2755 GCA_041671585.1 Arenimonas sp.
ATCACCAGCACGCAGGGCACGCCCGATTCCTTCAGGGCTGCGTAGGCCAGTGCATCGTCTTCCAGCCAGCGACCGGCCTCGATCATCAGGATGGCGGCATCCACGTCGGAGACTGCGCCGCGCGCGGCGCGATTCATGTAACGGTTCATGGCTCGCGTCTGCTTGCCATGGATGCCCGGCGTGTCGACCAGCATCAGCTGGCCGGTCGGGAAGGTGGCGATGCCGAGCAGGCGATGGCGCGTGGTTTGCGGACGCGGCGACACGATGCTGACTTTCGCGCCGACCAGCGAATTGATCAGCGTCGATTTGCCGACGTTTGGACGGCCGATGACGGCAATGGTGCCGGCACGATAACTCTCACTCATTTCAAAACCTCAATCTGCGCCAACACCAGGGCGGCGGCGGCTTGTTCGGCCGCGCGCAGCGAACTGCCTTCGCCATCGGCACTGAACGGGGGTTCATCGGTACGGCAGCGGACAATGAAAACGCGAGCGTGCTCTTCGCCGCTACTCGTCATCAATGTGTATTCGGGTCGATTCAGTTGCCTGGCCTGCAGCCATTCCTGCAACTTCGTCTTCGCGTCCTTTTCCACTTTGCCCACTGGAATGTCGGCCAGCATCGGCTCGAACCACGGCAGGACCAGGGAACGGCAAGCTTCGAAGCCGGCGTCCAGGTGGATCGCCGCGACGACGGCCTCCAGCGCGTCGGCCAGTATCGAGTCGCGACGGTGTCCGCCGCTTTTCATTTCGCCCGGGCCAAGCTGGATGACTTCACCCAGGCCCAACCGCCGGGCAATGCCGGCCAGCGACGATTCACGAACCAGGCTGGCCCGGGCCCGGGTCAGCGCGCCCTCATCGGCCTTCGGCCAGCGCAGGTGCAGCTCCTCGGCAATGATCAGGTTGACCAGCGCGTCGCCGAGGAATTCCATCCGTTCATTGTGAGGAACCCCGGCGCTGCGGTGGCGCAAGGCCTGGCGCAGCAACTCGGGGTTCTGGAACGAATGCCCGAAGAAGGCCTCAATCACCGGCGCTCTTGCTTCCCAGGGGCACGGTGTACTTATACGACATGACAAACGAAATGTTGTAAACGAAAGGCTTGCGCACTTCGTATTCCATGCTCAACAAGTTGCCACCCTTTTCCCTAAGTAGCTTGGCATCCTTTCCCGCGACCGACTCGACGTAACCGACGGTGAACTGTCGATCCAGGGCCGATCGCAGCGGCTCAAAGTCTGTCTGGCTGGGCGTTGCCCCGGCGGCCACGTAGTTCATCGCCCTTACGACGCCGTAGTACTCGCTATATGCAGGTCCGATCACCATGCCCATGTAGGCAAAAATGCCGACGACCACCAAGACCACCACAAACCCGATCAGCGTGATTCCGCTTTGCTTGCGTTTCATAGCTTCCCCTCTCATGACCTTCCCCTTGCTTCCGATTGGTTGACCAGGCACGCCGCACCCTAGCGGATGGTATCGCCAATCCGCGAATAGTCGAAACCGTTCGAACAGACCCAGCCCTCGCAGTTCAGCCAGATGATCATAGCCCGCCCGACCAGGTTTGCCTCGGGCACGAAGCCCCAGTCGCGGCTGTCGGCGCTATGGTCCCGATTGTCGCCCATGGCGAAATAGTGCCCCTCGGGCACCACCCAGGAGCCGGGTGCGAACGGGCTGCCGGGCACGTTCAGTACCGTGTGGGGCCGGCCCGGCAAGCCTTCCTTGACCACATCGGTGCCGGTATCGTCCAGCGCCGACCCGGAGCCGACAAACACGCCGGCCGGTTCATAGGCGAGCCACTGGCCGTTGATGGAGACGCGGTCGTCGTTGACCTCGATGACGTCGCCGGGCAAACCGATGATCCGCTTGATGTAGTCGGTGCCCTTCTCCGGGTCGCCATCGCCGCGCCCCGGGTAGCGGAATACCACGACATCGCCCCGCCTGGGCTCGTTCATCTGGAGGAACTTCTTGTTGAGCACCGGCAAGCGCAGGCCGTAGTCGAACTTGTTGACCAGGATGAAATCGCCGACCAGCAGGTTCGGCATCATCGACTCGGATGGGATGCGGAACGGCTCGGCGACGAACGATCGCAACACCAGCACGAAGAACAATACCGGGAACAGCGAACGGGCATAGTCCACGACCGCCGGCTCGGCGATTTCCTCGCCATCGCTGACCATGAGCGCGCGGCTCTTGAAGAAGAACAGCCGGTCGACCAGCCAGATGATGCCGGTCACGGCCGAGAGCACGGTCAGAATAAGGGCGAAGTCGAATTTCACGGGTGCTTTCCTGGGATCGAGGAACTTACTTGCTGTCGGACTGCAGCACGGCGAGGAAGGCTTCCTGCGGAATCTCGACCTTGCCGAACTGCTTCATGCGCTTCTTGCCCTTCTTCTGCTTCTCGAGCAACTTCTTCTTGCGCGTCGCGTCGCCGCCGTAGCATTTTGCCAGCACGTTCTTGCGCATGGCCTTGACCGTAGATCGCGAAATGATCTGGGCGCCGACCGCGGCCTGGATGGCGACGTCGAACATCTGCCGCGGAATCAGGTCTTTCATCTTCTCGCACAATTCGCGGCCACGGCGATCGGAGTGCGCACGATGCAGGATCATCGACATCGCGTCCACGCGGTCGCCGTTGATCAACACATCGACGCGGACGAACGGCCCCGGCTCGAAACGAAGGAAATGATAGTCCAGCGACGCATAGCCGCGCGAGACCGACTTGAGCTTGTCGAAGAAGTCCATGACCACTTCGGCCATCGGCA
>JBAZBG010000455.1:0-2741 GCA_041671585.1 Arenimonas sp.
AGCCGGTCTCGCCGGCAACGATGACCACCTGGTGCTTGCCGATCAGCTCGATGATCGTCTCGGCCTCGCGGGCGACCGGCAAGTCTTCGTCGAAGCTCGGCTGCGGCGCCCGGCTGGCGCGCCGCTCACGCGCCGCCACCGACGCGGCCAGAGCCTTCGCGAAGCTTTCTCGCAAGGATTGATCGTCCGGCCTCTCGCGGCTGCGCGACTGCATCCGGCGCAGCCGCGCCTGGTCCTTGCTCAGGGCCAGGTTAATGGAGGGCAGCGCCGCAGCTGGGCTCATCAAGGATAGAAACAGACTATCGAAACGATGAAAAAAATCGAATTCACTTTCGGGCCATCCGGGTTCAGGCTTAATTGTCCCATCACACAGGGAGAAACGTCATGAATATCGATATCGGGATTGGAACCCAGGATCGCAAGCACATCGCCGACGGCCTGGCGCATCTGCTGGCCGACACGTACACCCTTTACCTGAAAACGCACAATTTCCATTGGAACGTGACCGGACCGATGTTCAACGCCCTGCACAGCATGTTCATGGTGGAATACAACGAGCTTTGGCTGTCCCTGGACGAAATCGCCGAGCGCATCCGCGCGCTGGACGAATTCGCACCGGGCTCGGGCAGCCAGTACGCAAAATTGTCCTCGATCCCGGAAGAAACCGGCGTGCCGGACTGGAAGGGCATGGTCGCGCAATTGGTCAGCGGCCACGAAACCTGCGCCCGCACGGCGCGAGACGCCTTCAAGCGTGCCGAGGCCGGCAACGACCAACCCACCGCGGACCTTGCCACCACGCGCATGCAAGCCCACGAAAAAACCGCCTGGATGCTCCGCTCCCTCCTCCAGTGACACCCCCGTAGGAGCGGCTTCAGCCGCGATGCCCTTGTGGGAGCGGCTTCAGCCGCGATGCCCTTGTGGGAGCGGCTTCAGCCGCGATGCCTTTCGCTGACCCACCACACCGCCAATTCCCTACAGCGCTGAGACGCCCCTTTGCTACCCTGAGCCCATGACCCCAGCCCAGGAAACACTTCGCCGCGTCTTCGGCCACTCGGCCTTTCGCGGCGAACAGGAAGCGATCGTCGATCAGGTACTTGCCGGGCGCGACTGCCTGGTGTTGATGCCCACGGGCGGTGGCAAATCGCTCTGCTACCAGGTGCCGGCGCTGCTGCGGCCGGGCACGGCGATCGTCATCTCGCCGCTGATCGCGCTGATGCAGGACCAGGTCGAGGCGCTGGAACAGCTCGGCGTGCGCGCCGCGTACCTGAATTCATCGCTCAGTGCGCAGGCCGCGGCGGAGATCGAGCGCGGCCTGCTGGCCGGAGCCTACGATTTGCTTTACGTGGCGCCCGAGCGCCTGCTCATGCAGCGCTTCCTTTCGCTGCTCGATCGCTGCCAGATTGCCTTGTTCGCCATCGACGAAGCGCATTGCGTCTCGCAATGGGGCCACGACTTCCGTCCGGAATACCGCGAGCTGAACCTGTTGCACGAGCGCTGGCCGCAAGTGCCGCGCATCGCGCTGACGGCGACCGCCGACGCGCCGACCCGCACTGAAATTGTCGAACGGCTGGGGCTGGAATCGGCCCGGCAGTTCATCAGCTCCTTCGACCGCCCGAACATCCGCTATCGCGTCGTGCAGAAGGACAATGCCCGCCGCCAGCTTCTGGACTTCCTGGCGGCGCACCGCGGCGATGCCGGCATCGTTTACTGCCTGTCCCGTAAAAAAGTCGAGGAGACTGCCGAATTCCTATGCAGCAACGGCATCACTGCCCTGCCCTATCACGCCGGCATGGACGCTGCCCGACGCAGCGTCAACCAGCGTCGGTTCCTGCGCGAGGACGGCATCGTCGTCGTGGCGACCATCGCCTTCGGCATGGGAATCGACAAGCCTGACGTGCGCTTCGTCGCGCACCTGGATTTGCCAAAGTCGCTTGAGGGTTATTACCAGGAAACCGGCCGCGCCGGCCGCGATGGCGAGCCGGCCGAAGCTTGGCTGACCTATGGCCTCGGCGACCTGGTGATGCTGCAAAAGATGATCGAATCCTCCGACGCCGGCGAGGAACGCCGCTGGCTGGAACGGCGCAAGCTGGACACGCTGCTCGGCTACTGCGAGTCCACGCGCTGCCGACGCCAGGTGCTCTTGGACAGCTTCAACGAAATTTATCCGCAATCCTGCGGCAACTGCGACAACTGCCTGGACCCGGCGGAAACCTGGGATGCGACGGTGGCCGCGCAGAAGGCGCTTTCCTGCGTCTATCGCAGCGGCCAGCGTTTCGGCGCCGCGCATTTGATCGACATCTTGCGTGGTGTAAGTACTGAGCGCATCGGGCAGTTCGGCCATCAGCAGCTGAGCACCTTCGGCATCGGCAGCGAACTCGATGCACGCCAGTGGAAAGGCATCTTTCGCCAGTTGGTTGCGCTGGGCCTGCTCGAGGTCGACGGCGGTGGCCACGGCGGCCTGCGCCTGACCGACGCCAGCCGGCCGGTATTGCGTGGCGAGCAATCGGTGTCCCTGCGGCGCGAGGCCGAGCGTCGCCGGGAACGCACGGCGCGCACCGCCTCGGCGGCGCCGGCAATTGCGATTTCAGCGCGCGATGCGCCAGTGTTCGAGTCGCTGCGCTCCCTGCGCGCGAGCCTGGCGCGCGAACAGAACCTGCCGGCCTACGTCATCTTCCACGACGCCACCTTGCGCGCGATGGCGACGCAGCGGCCGCAAAACCTGAAAGAACTGGGCCAGATCA
>JBAZBG010000456.1:0-2738 GCA_041671585.1 Arenimonas sp.
ACGCGCACGCTGTGCCGCACGTCGCTGTCGCCAACATGCGACTCGAGCACGTGCATACCCTGTTCGTGGCGCAGCAGTTGAAAGGCGGCAAACCCGGAAACCTCCAGTCGCACGGCGCCCGACAGCGGATCCGGATCCCGTTGCTGCACACGCATGCCGCGGGCGTCGCCCCACTGCCGGTACATGCCGATCATCCGGTCGCGCCACGCAAGATTGGCCGCGGAGCGTGGATCGGCCGGCTTGATCTCCAGACTCGCGTCTTCGGCTTCGTCGTCCATGATCGCGCCGATCGCGGCATCCAGCGTCACCACCAGCAGCGCCAGGCGTCGTACCAGATCCCCGACGCCCCGTCCGGCCGCGCGAATCAGGCGAGCATGCAGGGATTCCGCGGCCTGCAGTCCGGCCTCGATGCGGTCCATCCGTTCCAGGCGGTCGAGCACGCGCTGTCGTTCCGGCCGCTGCCAGAAGTCCGCCTGCTGCATCGCCCGCGCCGCGTCGTCTTTCAACGCGCGCCAGGCGGGGGCAGCGATCTGTTGCGCGCAGGCCTGGATCTCGCGTTGCAGGATCGCCAGCGTCGCATTGTCGGCGCGCGGGTCGAGCGCCAGCGCGCGCAGGTCCGACGGCGCGGCTGCCGTCGCCGCTGCCGGGGCGATCGCCGGCTCATCGGGGTCGACGAAGCGCACGCGCAGCGCCTCTCCCTCGCCCTGCACGAACAGGAATTGTTCGCCACTCGGCACCCGATGTTCGACGATCGTGCGCGCCAACGGCGCCAGCAAGTGCTGATCGATGGCGCGGCGCAATGGACGCGCGCCAAGATCGGGAGTGAAGCCCCGGTCGAGCAGGAACTCCACGGCGGACGGCTCCCACTCCACCGCCCAATCGCGACTGCGGAATCCGCGGCGCTCCAGCACGCTGCGCAATTCCTTCTCCAGGATGTCGCGCATCATCGCCCGGGTCAGCGGATTGAACACAACCACGCGGTCGAGACGGTTGATGAATTCGCGGCGAAAGGTGTTGTCGATCGCGCGGTCGACCAGGTCGCGGGAAAAGGCGCTGCGCTGGGCGACAAAGCCGGCGCCTGCGCCCCTGGCGATGGTCGAGCCCAGGTTCGAGGTCAGCACGATGACGCAGTGCCGGAAGTCGGCGGTGTTGCCGCTGCGGTCGGTCAGGCGGCCATCGTCGAAGACCTGCAGGAACAGGTCCCAGATTCGCGGATTCGCCTTCTCGAATTCATCGAGCAGGATCAC
This sequence comes from Arenimonas sp., assembly GCA_041671585.1. Classification (GTDB taxonomy): domain Bacteria; phylum Pseudomonadota; class Gammaproteobacteria; order Xanthomonadales; family Xanthomonadaceae; genus Arenimonas. The sequence continues at coordinate 1,248 of JBAZBG010000456.1, forward strand.
CGAGAACGGATTCTGCCGAACCCGCGTCACCAGCGAGGCCGAACCCTGCGCGCCCTCGTCGATCAGCCGCCAATACGAGTCTTCCGACTGGTATTCGCTCATGTCGAAACGCAGCATGCGGTCGGGGCTGCCGAACAGGTAACGCGCCAGCGTCTTTGCGATTTCCGTCTTGCCGGTGCCGGTCGGGCCGGCGAACAGGAACACGCCGATCGGCCGATGCGGATCGGTCAGTCCCGCCTTGAGCATGCTGATACGGTCGACCAGGCAATCGACCGCCTCGTCCTGGCCGATCACCCGGCTGGAAAAAAACTCACGCACCGCAGTGACATCCAGGGGACGGCCGATATCCAGGATTTCCAGCGGCAAACCACTGCTGCGCGCCAGTGCGGCGAGCAGTTGCTCGCGATCCAGCGGCAGGGACGGCGGCTGCGCGCGCTGCGCGGCGGCAAGTGTTTCCTTGAGCAGCGCCAGGGTGCGGCCGGGTTCGGCACGTTCCGGAAAGTGCTGGCGGGCCAGTTCGCAGGCCTCCATGGTTACCGCGTCGCTGAGCACCTCGCGCTGCAGTCGGGCTTGCCATTGCGCGCCCCAATCGCGGGCCAGCGCCAGGGCATCGGCATCGCCCAGCGGCTCGACGCGCAAGCCGGTGATCAGGGACTCCACCCGCGGCCGCTGCGAAATCACCCGCGTCCAGGCGGCGACGGTGGATTCGCCGAGCAGTTGCAAGGCGCCGCGTTCGATGTAGGGCAAGAGCAGATCCAGCAGACCGTGCTGGCTGCCCGACCAGGTGCCCTTTTCCAGCAGCTGGTGACAGTCGGTGACGAACCAGATGGCGCGTTCCCCGCCCAGGCCGTCGACGAAATTCTGCACGCGCTGTTCGAGCTCGCCGAGGTATTTCTGCCCGGCCATCATTTGCGAGGGCGTGGCTTCGACCACGCGCCAGCCTTGTTTCATCATTTCGCGCAGCGCGGCGCGCGCGAGCGTGGTCTTGCCGACGCCGTCGGCGCCGACCAGGACCAGGCTCGGCCGGCTGCGGCCCTGCAGCGAGTCCACCAGCATGTCGATGCGCTCGCGAGTGAACTCGATTTGCGCCACTGGCGCCTCGTCCTCGAGCGCCAGCAGGCGGCCGACGCGCGCCACTTCACGCTGGCCGCGGCGCGCGCGGTCGGCGCGCTCCAACTCGATCAGGAAACCGTCGATCAAGGGATGCGCGAACTGGCGCAGCAACTCGCTGCGATGTTCCAGGTCCCAATCGCCGCCGTCCGCGTCGGGCAGCGTGGGGGTAACGCCGAGCTCGCGTTGGCGGTCGAGCATCGCAAGCACGTCGGCGCGCATCACTGGATACTCGCTCCACCAACCGGACGCGCGCAGCAGTACCGCGCCGCAGACGGCGGGATCGGTCGCCTCGGCGACGTACTTGAAGGCGAAGTGCATGGCGAAATAGCCGAGCCTTCCGGTCGCGCGCGCGACATCGGCGCGGCTGTCGTCACCGGC
>JBAZBG010000457.1:0-2733 GCA_041671585.1 Arenimonas sp.
TGCGGACGGCCTCGCAGACAAAATTGCCTGCGCTGGCGTCGATGCTGGCGCAGGCGACGAACTCCCAACCGAACTCTTCGTGCAGGATATCGACGATGCGCTGCAGCATCGGCCGCAGCGCCAGGTCCTGGACGGCAATGCGGGCGATGCGGTTGAGCGTCGCCAATTGGCGCATCACGCCGATCTCGTCGCCCTTGTTCATCCGCGTCCCTGGCCCCCCAAGCTATTCGGGACGATACACCTGCGACCCGGCGGCGCGGAATTCGGCCGCTTTCTCGGCCATGCCCGCCTCCAGTGCGGCGGTTTCCTCCACACCGTGGTTCTGGGCGTATTCGCGCACATCCTGGGTGATCTTCATCGAACAGAAATGCGGGCCGCACATCGAACAGAAGTGCGCGACCTTGTGCGCGTCCTTGGGCAAGGTGGCGTCGTGGTATTCGCGGGCGCGTTCGGGATCCAGGCCGAGGTTGAACTGGTCTTCCCAGCGGAACTCGAAGCGCGCCTTGGACAGCGCGTTGTCGCGCGCCTGCGCGCCGGGATGGCCTTTGGCCAGGTCGGCGGCATGGGCTGCGATCTTGTACGCCATCAGCCCTTCGCGGACGTCGTTCTTGTTGGGCAGGCCGAGGTGCTCCTTCGGCGTCACATAGCAAAGCATGGCGGTGCCGAACCAGCCGATCATCGCCGCGCCGATGGCGCTGGTGATGTGGTCGTAGCCCGGCGCGATGTCGGTGGTCAGCGGGCCGAGCGTGTAGAACGGCGCCTCGCCACAGACGGCCAGCTGCTTGTCCATGTTCTCCTTGATCAGGTGCATCGGCACGTGGCCAGGGCCTTCGATCATGGTCTGCACGTCGTGCTTCCAGGCGATCTGGGTCAGCTCGCCCAGGGTCTCCAGTTCACCGAACTGCGCGGCGTCGTTGGCGTCGGCGATCGAGCCCGGGCGCAGGCCGTCGCCGAGCGAGAAGCTGACGTCGTAGGCCTTCATGATTTCGCAGATTTCCTCGAAATGCGTGTAGAGGAAATTCTCCTTGTGGTGCGCCAGGCACCACTTCGCCAGGATCGAGCCGCCGCGCGACACGATGCCGGTGACGCGCTTGGCGGTCAACGGCACGTAACGCAGACGCACGCCCGCATGGATGGTGAAGTAGTCGACGCCCTGCTCGGCCTGCTCGATCAGCGTGTCCCGATAGATTTCCCAGGTCAGGTCCTCGGCCTTGCCATCGACTTTTTCCAGCGCCTGGTAGATCGGCACGGTGCCGATCGGTACCGGCGAATTACGCAGGATCCACTCGCGGGTTTCGTGGATGTGCTTGCCGGTGGACAGGTCCATCACGTTGTCGGCGCCCCAGCGGATCGCCCAGACCAGCTTTTCCACTTCCTCGGCGATGCCGGAAGACACGGCGCTGTTGCCGATATTCGCGTTGACCTTGGTCAGGAAGTTGCGGCCGATGATCATCGGCTCCAGTTCCGGGTGATTGATGTTGGCCGGAATGATGGCGCGGCCGCGCGCCACTTCGCTGCGCACGAACTCTGGCGTGATGATTTTCTGGATCGACGCCCCGAAACTCTCGCCGGCATGCTGCTGCAGCAGATGCGCTTCGCGAATCGCATCCATGCGCTGGTTCTCGCGGATGGCGATGAATTCCATTTCCGGCGTGATGATGCCGCGCCGCGCGTAATGCATCTGCGACACGTTCATGCCGGCCTTGGCCCGCCGAGGGTTGCGCAGGTGGGCAAAACGCACCGGGTCGAGCCTGGCATCGGATTCGCGCCCGCGACCGAACTCGGAACTGAGCTTGTCGAGCACTTCACTGTCGCCGCGCTCTTCGATCCAGCGCGCGCGCAACGCGCTGAGTCCGGCGCCCAGGTCGATGGCGACGTCCGGATCGGTATATGGACCGGACGTGTCGTAGACACAGAACGGCGCATTGATTTCGGTGCCGTACACCTTGGGCGTGTTGCTCAGCGCGATCTCGCGCATGGGCACGCGGATATCGGGTCGCGAGCCTTCGATATGGATTTTCTTCGAGCCCAGGATTGGCTGGGTCACGGATTCGGAGAGTTGCTGCGCCTGGCGGAGCAAATCGGTGGGTTGGGCGTTCATGGCGTCGTCCTCTTCGGGAAAGGAAGCGAGGCGCCGGAGCACGCAATTCCGTGCTTCGAAGCTTCCCTACGCCGGTACCAACCGGATCAGGTTCGAAGGGTATTTCTCAGCCCGTGGGCACCCCCGCTTCAGGCGCGTATTTCACCACGTCCGGGCTCGCGACGCGAATTCCCCTGTAGGAGCGGCTTCAGCCGCGATAGCTCTTAGCTCTTAGCTCTTAGCTCTTAGCTCTTAGCTCTTAGCTCTTAGCTCTTAGCTCTTAGCTCTTAGCTCTTAGCTCTTCGCGCTTCGACTCACCGCCCAGAACTCCCGCGCGGCCGCCGGAGGTGGGCATCCTCCGCCGCGTCCACTCGAAAACATCCTGTTTTCCAGTGGCCGCCGCTCCTGCCGTCCTGGCCCGCTCGGCGAAGGATGCCCACCCCCGACGTCCCAGCTGAACGTGCGCGACACGAATCGACTGGCAAGCGGGTGCACCAATGCGACTCACCCCTGCCCAGCCTGACGAGCGCCGTAAAGTCGATCTGGAAGTGAAAGCCAGACTCCTGCTACTCGGGCAATCGAACGGTCGTTCCAACTAACAGCCACTGCAATACTTTCGCCTGCAGATCATCCGATTGAACCTTTGAAAGTCC
>JBAZBG010000458.1:0-2729 GCA_041671585.1 Arenimonas sp.
ACCAAGACCAATCTCGTCGACTTCGTGTCCGGCACCTGGTTCATCAACCAGGGCCAGCTGTACACGCTCAACGACGGCATGAACATCGAGCCGAGCGAGGACGCGACGGCGATGATCCAGGTACAGGCGCGGTTTTCGGCGTTTCGTACCGCCAATGACCAGTTGGTGCGCACGCGGAAGCTGATGCCGAGCCAGGCTACGCGACAACTTGGCGACTATCGCGACGACCAGCGGACAACTCCGCAGGCGGCCGCGCCGGTCCGTGAAGCGGTGATCTCGGTAAGCAAGGTCCGTGCGCCGGAGGAGGCCCCGGCGGGAGCGCTGAACATCGTGGCCGAGTTCGCCAACAGCGGGCCGACTGCCAGTGAGACCTTCGTCCCTGTCGTCGTGCTGCTATCGGCCGACGGCGTCGAGTTGTCGGAATCCTACGGCCCGCCGCAACGGCTGCAGGCCGGAGAAACCTTGTCGCTGACGCTGGAAGTCAAAGCGCAGGGCGTGGCGCCGGGGCAGTACTTCCTGGCCGTGATCGCCACCCACCCGAAGACCGGCAAGCGGCTCGGTACCGGCCAGCACCACATTCCAATCCGTTTGCAGGGCTGAAACCGTTCGTTGCGCAAGCACAACCGGCCATCCGGGCTTGAGCGCGGAAGCCGCGGACAAGAAAGGCCCGCGATCGCTCGTGGGCCCTTCGGTCATTGCCTCAGCAGCGCAGATTCAGACCGTGTAGTACATCGCGTACTCGAGCGGATGCGTCGCCGCGCGGAACTTGGTGACCTCGCCCATCTTCAGCGCGATATAGCTGTCGATGAAATCGTCCGAGAACACGCCGCCGGCGGTCAGGAAGTCGCGATCGCCGTCAAGCGCCTCGAGCGCCTGGTCGAGCGAATGGCAGACGGTCGGGATGTTCTTCTCTTCTTCCGGCGGCAGGTCGTACAGATCCTTGTCGCTCGGCGCGCCCGGGTCGATCTGGTTCTTGATGCCGTCCAGGCCCGCCATCATCAGCGCGGCGAAGGTCAGGTAGCCGGAGTTCATCGGGTCCGGGAAACGGATCTCGATGCGGCGGCCCTTCGGATTGGCCACGTACGGAATGCGGCAGGACGCGGAACGGTTGCGGGCCGAGTAGGCCAGCATCACCGGCGCTTCGTAACCGGGCACCAGGCGCTTGTAGCTGTTGGTGGTCGAGTTGGCGAAGGCATTGATCGCCCGCGCGTGCTTGAAGATGCCGCCGATGTACCACAGCGCGGTCTGCGACAAGCCGCCGTAACCGTCACCGGAGAACAGGTTGACGCCGCCCTTGGCCAGCGACTGGTGCACGTGCATGCCGCTGCCGTTGTCGCCGACCAGCGGCTTGGGCATAAAGGTCGCGGTCTTGCCGTTGCGATGGGCGACGTTGCGGATGATGTACTTCATCATCAGCAGCTCGTCGGCCTTCTGCACCAGGGTGTTGAACTTGGTGCCGATCTCGCACTGGCCGGCGTTGGCCACTTCGTGGTGATGCACTTCCACTTCCTGGCCGGCGGCCATCAGCTCTTTGCACATCTCGGCGCGGATGTCGTGCAGCGAATCGGTCGGCGCCACCGGAAAGTAACCACCCTTCAGGCCGGGTCGATAACCGGTGTTGCCGCCTTCGTATTTCTTCTTCGAGTTCCAGTGCGCTTCCTCGGAATCGACTTCGAAGAAGGTGCTGCCCATTTCATTGCCGAAGCGCACCGAATCGAAGATGAAGAATTCCGGCTCCGGGCCGAAGAACGCCTGGTCGGCGATGCCGGTGGCTTTCAGGTAGGCCTCGGCGCGCTTGGCGACGCCGCGCGGGTCGCGCGAATACGCCTGCATGGTCGCCGGGTCGAGGATGTCGCAGACCAGGATCAGGGTCGGGTCGGCGGTGAACGGATCGACCACGGCGGTGCCGACATCGGGCAACAGGATCATGTCGGACTCGTTGATGCCCTTCCAGCCGGAGATGGAAGAACCGTCGAACATCTTGCCGTCCTCGAACAGCGAGGGCTCGATAATGCTGACCGGAAAGCTGACGTGATGCTGCACGCCGCGCATGTCGGCAAAACGCAGGTCGACCCACTCGATGGCGTGGTCTTTGATGAGTTTCTGTACGTGGTCGTAGGACATGGGGAGCGCTCCGGCAGTGAGGGACAGTCAGACTTAGCAAGCCTCGTGCCAAGGGTTCCGTGTCGCCAAGCGCCTGATTCTAGAGCGAATTACCTCACTGTCCCGCATCCATGTGCACCTATATGGTGCATTCCCGCTACCAGCGCACCGGGACGGGGAGCACGGGCCGGGCGCGTCGGCATGGGTTCGCGAGAAGCTCCTGGAATCTGCAACAATGGCCGCCTTTCCCGACGCGCGATCTGAATGAACGACCTGCTTGCGGCCCTGTTGCTCGGCATCATTGAGGGCATTACCGAGTTCCTGCCGATCTCCAGCACCGGGCACCTGCTGATCGCCGAACGCTGGCTGGGCGCCCGATCCGATCTGTTCAACATCGCCATCCAGGCCGGCGCCATCCTGGCGGTGGTGTTGATCTACCGGCAGCGGCTTTGGAGCCTGCTCACCGGCCTGGCCGATCCGGAGCAGCGCGACTATCTGTTCAAGCTCGGCGCGTCGTTCGGCGTCACCGCTGTCCTGGGCCTGGTGGCGAAAGCACTGGGCTTCGAGCTGCCGGAAACCCTCGGCCCGGTGGCCTGGGCGCTGATCATCGGCGGCCTGGTGATGAT
>JBAZBG010000459.1:0-2728 GCA_041671585.1 Arenimonas sp.
GCGATGCCGCCGGCATTCGTCGAAGTGCACGCAGAAAACTACATGGGCGCCGGCGGCGTCCCGCACGTGCAACTGACCGCCCTGCGCGAAAGATTGCCCTTGTCCGTGCATGGCGTTGGCCTGTCGATTGGCGGCGGCGATGCGTTGGACCTGGCCCACCTGGAACGCGTGGCGCAACTGGTCCAACGTTACCAGCCGAATTCGTTTTCCGAGCACCTGGCCTGGTCGACGCATGGCGACGCCTATTTCAACGATCTGTTGCCCATGCCCTACGATCAGACCAGCTTGCTGCGAGTTTGCGAACACATCGATCGCGTGCAGGAGCGCTTGGGCATGCGCATGCTGCTGGAAAACCCGGCGACTTACCTGGAGTTCGCGGCGAGCAGCTTCACCGAGACAGGTTTCATTTCAGAGGTCGTCCGCCGAACCGGCTGCGGCCTCCTGCTCGACGTGAACAACGTCCATGTCACCTGTACCAACCATCACCGAAGCGCGCACGCGTACATCGATGAACTCCCCTTGTCGGCGGTCGGCGAGATTCATCTGGCCGGATTCGCGACCGATGCCGATGGCGACGGCGAGCTGCTGTTGATCGACAGTCACGGTTGTCCGGTGGCGGACGCGGTGTGGGACCTGTATGCCTATGCGCTCCGGCAGACCGGCCCGATTGCGACGCTGATCGAATGGGACAACGACGTACCGGCGTATTCGGTCCTTTGCGCCGAAGCCCACAAGGCCACCGGCGTGATGGAGCGGGTGACGCGAGCGCGCAGCCTGGAGTTGGCTTGATGGACAGCTTGCCTGCGGCGGCGTTTGCCAGCGCCTTGCTGGATCCCTTGCGGCCAACGCCACCGGGACTCAGGACCTGGAATGGTTCCCACCCGGAACGGCGCTTCAACGTCTATCGCAACAACGTGGTGGTGTCGCTGATCGGCGCGCTGGCGACCACCTTTCCGGTGACGCAAGCGCTGGTCGGGGCGGAGTTTTTCCGGGCGATGGCTCGGAACTACATCAGTCAATCGCCTCCGGCGTCGCCGATGCTTGCCGCCTATGGCGGCACGCTGCCGGATTTCATTCGCCGTTATGCGCCCGCTTGCGAACTGCCGTACCTGGCCGATGTCGCGCGACTGGAACATATGCGCGTGCTGGCTTATCACGCCGCCGATGCGACGCCGCTGGGCGCCGACGCGTTTCATTCCCTGCTCGCCGATCCCGATGGTCTGCTCGCGCTGCGCCTGCAATTGCATCCGGCCTGCCGCTGGCTGCGCTCGGCGCATCCGGTGGTTTCCCTGTGGGCGGCGCATCAGGGCGTCGCCGATTTGAGCCGGATCGATCTCGCCCGGGCGGAGGACGCCCTGGTCATTCGTCCGGCCTTGGAAGTGAAGGTGCTGTCGCTGCCGCTGGGCGGTGTCGAACTGCTCGATGCACTTTCGGACGGGGCGTCGCTGGCGGAAGCCGTCGATCGCGCTTTCGCGGCAAACGAACAATTCGACCTGCCCGGGCAACTCGCCGGCCTGATCGGCAACGGGGCGATCGTTCGCCTTATCCATCCCAACGGAGACTGTGCATGAATGCTGCCATTACCACCGGAGCGCGGCTCGAACGCGGCGCGGCGCGCCACCCTCTCATTGCTTTCAATGGCAAGCTGATTCGCCTGCTTTCGCGCATACCGCACAGCTTCATCGCGCTGCTTGGGCGCTTCTCCATCGCGGCCACCTTCTGGCAATCGGGACAGACCAAGGTGGAGGGCTTCGCCATCGACCTGGTGCACGGCCGGTTCGAACTTGGCTTGCCGCGCTTGTCCGAATCGGCGGTGGACCTGTTCCGCGACGAATACGCGCTGCCGGTGCTGCCACCGGAGTTGGCGGCCACGCTGGCCGCGACCGCGGAACATGTCCTGCCGGTGTTATTGCTGATCGGACTGGCCACGCGCTATTCGGCACTGGGCCTGCTGGGAATGACCCTGGTCATCCAGACCTTGGTCTATCCCAGTGCCTACCCGACGCACGGACTCTGGGCCGCGGTGCTGCTTTACCTCATGGCGCGCGGCCCAGGCGCATTCTCGGCGGACCACCTGTTGTCCCGCCGCGCCGGTAGCTAGGAGCGGCCCTTGTGGGAGCGGCTTCAGCCGCGATGTCTTTCTCAAAAGAGCATCGCGGCTGAAGCCGCTCCCACACACAAGCGCGGATTATTGGCTGGTGGTGTCGCGCTTTTCGCGGCCGCCGGGGGGTTGGTCGCCGTGGACGATGAACCAGGTGTTTTCGGCGATGTTGGTCGCGTGGTCGCCGATGCGTTCGAGGTTCTTGGCCATGAACAACAGATGCGCGCAGGAGGTGATGTTGCGCGGATCTTCCATCATGTAGGTCAGCAGTTCGCGGAACAGGCTGGTGTATTGCGCATCCAGTTCGGCGTCGCGATTGCGCACTTCCAGGGCCAGCGCGTCGTCACGGGTGCGGAAGGCGACCAGGGCGTCGCGCACGAGCGCGTTGGCGGTCTTGGCCAGGGCCGGCAGGCCGTGGACGGCGGCAACGGGCGAGCTCTGGTTGAGCACCATCGAGCGCTTGGCGACATTGGCGGCGTAATCACCGATACGCTCGATGTCCGAGGAAATGCGCAACGCGCTGTACACCTCGCGCAGGTCGCGCGCCATCGGCTGGCGCAGCGCGAGCAGGCGCAGCACGTCCTGGCTGACCTCGTGTTCCAGCGCGTCGATTGCCTCGTCGTTGGC
>JBAZBG010000460.1:0-2716 GCA_041671585.1 Arenimonas sp.
GACGTGCGCATCGCGCACCGCTTCAACCGCCTGCTCGTGTATCGCGCCAATTTCGTGCACAGCGCCACCGCCTACTGGGGCCACGAACTAGCCGAAAAGCGCATGGCCGCCGTCTGCTTCTGGATGGCCGCCTGAACCCTGCCGTTGTAGGAGCGGCTGACCAGACATTCGTCTGTTGAGAGGCAGCCGCGAAGCTCTTTTCCTGCTTCGTAGCGCGTCCCCGAACCAGCACGCGGCCGCCGGGGGTGGCGGGTCATTGGCGCCCGTCATAGAAAACTCCTGTTTTCTAAGACGGCCGTTCCTTGCTGTCCTGCACCACTTCGCCAATGACCCGCCACCCCCGGCGTCCACACTGATGGGAATGGCTTCGCAGGGAGAAGTAGGAAGAGCTTCGCGGCTGCTTCTAACAGACGAATGTCTGGTCAAGCCGCTCCCACATTGCGCTGGCGTGGCTTCCTGGTCGTGAGGACAGCAGGATTCAGTTCGCTTCGGTGTCTGGAGGCCGGGGCCGATCTTTATTTTTTCCCAAAAAATGAAGAGCGGTGCCGGCCTTGGCGGTAAGGTCGGATCTGAGTTGAAGCGATCGCGGCTGGCTCTCAACAGACGAATGTCTGGTCAGCCGCTCCTACACGAGTTTGATTTCGCGGAGGCGCTGCATGAGGTAGTCGTTGGCGGTGATTGGCGTTGGATAGCGATTCGGATTATCCGGGGTGATGCACGCGGGCAAGGTTTCGATCAGGTAGTCGGGATTGGCGTGCAGGAAGTACGGGGTCGAGTACCGCGGCTGCCGTGCCGCCTCGCCAGGCGGATTGACCACGCGGTGCGTCGTCGACGGGTACACATGGTTGGTCAGGCGCTGCAACATGTCGCCGATATTGACCACGATGGTGTCGGCGTCCGCGGTGAACGGCACCCAGTCGCCATTGCGCGCCTTCACTTCAAGCCCGGCCGCGCTGGCGCCAACCAGCAAGGTAATCAGGTTGATGTCCTCGTGCGCGCCTGCACGGACGTTCGGGATGTCCGGCGAGGTGATCGGCGGATAGTGGATCGGGCGCAGGATCGAATTGCCGAACCGCGTTATTTCGATGAAGAAATCCTCGGGCAGGTCGATGTGCAGCGCCAGCGCCGAGAGCACCCGCGAACCCAGGTGGTCAAGCGCCTCGAACAGGCAATAGCCATATTCGCGAAAGCCCGGGACTTCGGTCGGCCACACATTCGGCGCCATGAACTCCTCATACCTGGAACCCGGCGGCAGCTCACGGCCGATATGGAAAAACTCCTTGAGATCGGGATACCGCGAATCCTTTGCCGTCTCGATGCCGAACGGCGTGTAGCCGCGCGCGCCGCCCGTGCCCGGCACGTGGTACTTGAGCTTGGTCTGTTCCGGTAGCGCGAAGAACTGCTTGAACGCCTGGTAGGCGCCATCGATTGCCTGCGCGGAGATACCGTGGTGGCTGACGCCGCAAAAGCCCCACTCCCGATAGGCAGCGCCCAATTCGGCGACGAAGGCTTCGCGATCGCTGTCAAAACGACGAATGTCGAGTGATGGAATTTTGCTCATCGATTTTCTCTGGCCGAATCAGGTGGCGGCGCGAACCGCCGCCGAAAGCTCATCAAGCACGCGTTGCATCAGCGCCGCGTCGGCGGCCTCGACCGTCACCCGCACGACGGGCTCGGTGCCCGAGGGCCGCAGGACCAGGCGACCCCGGCCGTGGAGCGAGGCCTCGGCGTCCAACCGCGCCGCCAGCACGCCGGGCGCATCCAGCGGGCGTGCATCGGCTGCGACGCGCACATTCACGGTCTTTTGCGGCAGGGGCTGATAGTCCGCGAGCGCGGCGCCGAGGGTCCGGCCTTGCCGCACCAGGGCCTCGAGCACTTGCAGCGCAGCAACGATGGCGTCGCCGGTGGTGGCGCTGTCCAGGCACAACAGGTGGCCGGACGCTTCGCCGCCGAGCAGTCCGTCGCGCTCGACCAGCGCCCGGTGCACGAAGCGGTCGCCAACCTTGGCCCGGATGAATTCGATGCCGCCCTCGCCGAGCGCTTTTTCCAGCGCGTAATTGCTCATCAGCGTGCCCACCACCGGGCCGCGCAATCGGCCGCTGAGGCGCCAGTCGTGCGCGAGCAGGTAGATCAGCGCATCCCCATCGAGCAGGCGACCCTCGCTATCGACCATCATCACCCGGTCGCCATCGCCATCAAAGGCGATTCCGAGGTCGGCGCCAGTCTCGCGCACGTGGGCGATGATCGCCTCGGGATGCATCGAACCAACGTCCTGATTGATGTTCAGTCCGTCCGGCTGCACGCCAATGGCGGTGACGGTCGCGCCGAGTTCGGAAAAAACTTTCGGCGCCACGTGGTAGGTGGCGCCATGGGCGCAGTCGAGCGCCACTGTCAGACCTTTCAACGAGAACGCTTCGGGCACGCTGGCCTTGCAGAACTCCGCATACCGCGTGAGCGCATCATCGATTCGCGCGGCCTTGCCCAGTTGCCCCGACGGGACGGTGGTGAACGGCCGGTCCAGCTCGGCTTCGATCGCCCGCTCGACGTCGTCGTCGAGCTTTTCGCCGCGGGCCGAAAAGAACTTGATGCCATTGTCTTCGTGCGGATTATGCGAGGCCGAGATGACGATGCCGGCATCGGCCCGAAGCGAACGCGTGAGATAAGCCACGGCGGGTGTCGGCATCGGTCCGAGCATGCGCACGTCGGCTCCGGCGGC
>JBAZBG010000461.1:0-2710 GCA_041671585.1 Arenimonas sp.
CGATGATCTGCGTCTCGGTGGGATGCTGCGTGGACGAGGTCACCTGCATGCAGCCTTCGGAATCCAGCTGCGCCCAACTGGCCTGCGTCTCCAGATAGAAATGATCCTGGCCGCCGATCTGGATTTCTCCGTCGAGACGCAAGGGCGCCCGCGTCATCGCCGCCTGCGCATCGCCACGCGCCACCTGTGCCGGTGGCAGGTGATAGCGCTGCGCGGCGATGGCGGCGTGCATGTCCAGGCAGGCTGGCAACGGCTCGTACTCGACCTTGACCCGGGCAGCCGCCGCCTGCGCCTGGGCTTCGCTGTCGGCAACTACCCAGGCCACGGCCTGGCCGTAAAACTCCACGGTCCCGGTCGGTAACAGCGGTTCGTCGTGCAGGATCGGGCCGGTGTCGTTCTCGCCCGGAATATCCGCGGCGGTCAGCACCGCATGCACGCCGGACATCGCCCGGGCTTCGTCGCGGTCGATATGCACGATCCGCGCATGCGCGTGCGGCGCCTGCACCGGGTACAAGCTGAGCATGCCCACCGGCGGATATTGCTCATCGGTGAACAGCGCGCGGCCGGTAACGTGGCCGATCGCACTTTCGTGCACCACCTGCCTGCGATCGCGGTTCACTGGCAGCGCTCCGCGACAAACCGGGCGAACAGGTTGCCGCACAGGGAACGGCGATAGTCGGCGCTGGCCCGATGATCGCTGATCGGTGTGAACGCTTCGTGCAGGCGACTACTGGCGTCGGCCACAGCATCGGCATCGAGTACGCGGCCGTCGAGGTAATCTTCGACAGCGCGTGCGCGCAGGGGCGTTGCCGCCACGCCACCGAAGGCCAGCCGGGGTCGGGTGATGCGCTGGTGTTGGTCAAGTTCCAGCGCGAAGGCGGCAACGACGATGCTGATGTCATCGGTCTGCCGCTTGGCCACCTTGTAACCGGCATTGATCCGGTTGCCGGCGCGGGGCAGGCTGACGGCGATGACCAGCTCGTCGGCACGGCGTGCGGTCTTGCGATAGTCGAGGAAAAATTCGCTGGCTGCGATGTCGCGCTCTCCCTGCGGTCCGCGCAGGTGCACGGTTGCGTCCAAGGCCAGCAGCACTGGCAACAGATCGCCGATCGGCGAGGCCGAGCCCAGGTTGCCGCCGAAGGTGGCGCGGTTGCGCACCTGGCGTCCGGCAAACCAGGGCATCAGGTCGTCGAGCGCCGGGAAGATTCCGTGCAGCTCGCGTTCGATGCGTGTCAGCGGCACGCCGGCGCCGATGCGCACGATACGATCCCCGAGTTCCAACACGTTCAATTCAGCAATACGGTCCAGCGCGATGAGCGCAGGGGCCACCGGCTGGCCACGGCTGAGGTTGACGCCCAGGTCGGTGCCGCCGGCAATCCACGCCGCTTCGGGATGTTGAATCTTGAGCGCCAGCGCGTCATTGATGTTGGTCGGACTGAAGAACGTGCCCAGCTCGGCGGTCTGCAACGGGGCGCGCGGCATCGCGAGACTTCCATGAAATCGATCCGGCGCGTTCGGCGATTCGGAAAGGCGATGCGCGGCTTCGCGGATCGGTCGATAACCGGTGCAGCGGCACAGGTTGCCTTCGATGACGCTGTCGTCCAGGACGCCCTCGTGGCGGCCGACGAACAGGCTCATGACGAAGCCCGGCGTGCAGTAGCCGCATTGCGAGCCGGCGCAGTCGACCATCGCCTGCTGTACGGGATGCAGCTTGTCGCCCTCGGCGAGCGCCTCGACCGTCAGCACTTCCCGGCCGGGCAGCGATCCCATCGGCAACAGGCAGCTGTTGACCGCCTGATAGCGGCTGCTGCCGTCGGCCTGGACGTCGACCAGCGCCACCGTGCAGGCGCCGCAGTCGCCGTCGCCGCAGCCCTCCTTGGTGCCCGAGAGGCGTTGCTGTTGGAGCCAGCGCAGCAGCGATTGGCGGGGGTCGGTTCCGGCCAGCGAGACGTCGCGGCCGTTGATTCGAAAGCTCGGCGAATGGTCCATGCCATAGCCTAGCGTAGTGACCGGCCGTGGTGCTGCACCGGCGACGGCTTTGCGCAGGCGCGGGCTTCGGGCAGACTCTGGGCATCGTCCGTCGGAATTTCAGTCATGAGTGCGCACATGCGGCCATCCCACCCTGGCACGGCCTTCCTCAACGGGTTGCCGAAAGCCGAGCTGCACATGCATATCGAAGGCTCGCTCGAGCCCGAGCTGATGTTCGCGCTGGCCGAACGCAACGGCATCGCCTTGCCGCACGGGTCGGTGGAGGAACTGCGCGAGGCCTATGCGTTCAGCAACCTGCAAAGCTTTCTCGACATCTACTACGCGGGCGCCAGTGTCTTGCAAACCGAGCAGGACTTCCACGATATGGCCTGGGCCTATTTCCAGCGCGCCAGGGCCGACAACGTCGTCCATGCGGAAGTGTTCTTCGATCCGCAAACGCATACGGCGCGCGGCGTCAGCTTCGACACCGTCATGGCCGGCCTGGATAGCGCCGTGCACCAGGCGCGCCGCGAGCTCGGCATGGGCGCCGAGTTGATCCTGTGTTTCCTGCGCCACCTGAGCGAAGCGGAGGCCTTCGAGACGCTGGAGCAGGCACAACCGCATTTCAGCAAGTTCATCGGTATCGGCCTGGACTCCAGTGAAGTCGGGCATCCGCCGGAGAAGTTCAAGGACGTCTTTGCCCGCGCCGGGAAGCTGGGACTGCATCGCGTGGCGCATGCGG
>JBAZBG010000462.1:0-2691 GCA_041671585.1 Arenimonas sp.
GCGCGCGCGGACAGCAACTCGAACGAACCAATCACCAGATTGCGGGCATTGTCGAGTTCATCCTCCACCCTTTCGTAACGCAGGTTGAGCGCCTCGAAATGCGGCTTGGCTTCCGGCTGTTCGGTAGCCATGAAGTCGGGCCGGGACAAACCATAGAACACGTCGCGATGCGAAGTGAGCAGGCGCCTGAGCTCTGCGATTCGCTGGCGCGCGGCCACCAGCACCTGGTAGAGCTCCGGTGGCGTCTTTTTTCCGAGGATGACCACTTCAACCCGATCGATATCGCGAACCAGTTCTTCCACGGCCCGGAAATAGGAATTGAGCAGCCAGTCGAGCAGGCTGGCAACAAAGGATTCGGAGGACAGCGCACCGATGCTGGAATCGCCCTTCTCGCGGTTCCGAAGTTCATGCACGAAGTCGATTTCCGCCTCGTGCAGCGTGATCACGTAGTTCGGCCCTGCGATCAGGGTTACGTTCTGCTTGTCCAGCCGCGCGTTGCCGCTGTGCAGCATGACCGCCCTTGCCGTGACCCTGAATATCGCGCTGTAGTTGGCGAGGCCGGGTCGCGCGTCCGCGGAGTCCATGACCGTCAGGACCTCTCGCGGGCATCCGGTCAGTTTGCCGATCTGCAGGATCTCCTCAGCGGTCGGCGAGCTCAAGTCGATCCACAGCAACTGCCGCGCATCCAGCGAATCGATGACGATGGTCGCCACGTCCGGAGTCTGGTCGGGCGCATCGGCTGCATACAACAAGGCCTGGATTGCCATGGCGGTACCTGGGCGGGTCGATCCGGGACCGATGATCGCACGCAGCGCTTGCCACCCGGACGGACCGGCCGTTTCCGGTTAAGCGGCCGGCCATACAGCGTCAGGCGGGCCGTGGGTCCGGCAGCGGCCCGGCGGGACGAGGCGGTTGGATTTTCACTACTAAACGTACGTACAATAAGAAATCAGGTCGCCGCGGACACAGTCCCGGGCGCAGGGGCTGGAGAATTCGCAATGTCGAAATCAGAGTTTGATGTCATCGTGGTCGGCGCCGGGCACAACGGGCTGGTCACCGCCTGTTATCTCGCCCGTAGCGGCTTGAAGGTGCTGGTGCTCGAGCGCAGCGACAAGGTCGGCGGCGCCGCGGTCAGCCGGCAGATCTACCAGGACATCACCTACTCCAACTGCTCCTACGTATGCAGCTTGCTGCGGCCGGAGATCATGCGCCAGCTGGAATTGCCCAAGTACGGATTGCAGATCATTCCGTACGAAGGCGGCGCGACGATGATGAGCAATGGCGACCACTACGCCGCGTATCGCAATCCCGATGCCAAGCGCCGGGAAATGGCCCGGCACTCCAAGCGCGACGCGGAAGCCTACTGCCGCTATTCCAATGACGTGATGCGCCAGTGCAAGTTCATCAAGCCCTTGCTGATGCGCACGCCGCCAGACCCGACCTCGTTCAAGCCACGCGACCTGATGGAGCTGGTGTACCTGGGCAAACGCTTCTACGGCATGGGCGAGCAGCGCATGTACGACACCATCCGCTTCTTCACCATGAGCGCCGCGGATTATCTCGATGAATACTTCGAGAGCGACGTGATCAAGGGTCACCTGTCGGGCAGCTCGATTATCGGAACGGCGCTCGGGCCGCGCTCGCCCGGCACCGCATACGTATTGCTGCACCACTACATGGGCGAGGTCGACAACAACGTTGGTTCCTGGGGCTTTGCCCGCGGTGGCATGGGCGCGATCACCCAGGCGCTGGCCGCATCCCTGCGCGCCTCCGGCGGCCAGGTGATGGTCGACGCGGCTGTGGAGAAAATCCTGGTGCGCGGCGGCAAGGTCTACGGCGTGACCCTGGAAAGCGGCGAAGATATCCTCGCGCCGATCGTGGTTTCCAACCTCGACGTCAAGCGCACCTTCCTCAAAACCATGGATGCCAACGACCTGCCCGCCGAGTTCGTCGATCGGGTACGCAATTTCCGCATCCGCGGCTCCTCGGGCAAGCTCAACATCGCGCTGGACGGCGTGCCGAATTTTCCATCGATCCCGAAGGACTCGCCGGTCATGCGCGGCGACCTGCACATCACCGAGTCGCTCAATGAAGTCGAACGCGCCTACGACGACTGGAAGGAAGGCCGCTGGTCGACGGTGCCCTACATCGACATGATCATGCCCTCGCTGATCGACCCGACCATGGCGCCGGAAGGCAAGCACTTCCTGTCGGTGTTCGTGCAGTACTGCCCGTACCAGCTCGCCGAAGGCGAGTGGAACGACGAGCGCCGGCAGCGTTTCGGCAACACCGTCATCGACGCCATCGCCAGGTACAGCCCTGACTTCAAGCAGAAGATCCTGCATGCGGAAATCCGCACGCCCTGGGATATCGAACAAGAAGTCGGCCTGACCGAAGGCAATATCTTCCAGGGCGAACTGACCATGGATCAACTGATGTTCAACCGGCCCGTGCCCGGCTACGCGCAATACCGGACGCCGGTGAAAAACGTCTACATGTGCGGTTCGTCCACGCATCCCGGCGGCGGCGTGATGGGCGCGCCGGGCGCCAATGCGGCGCGCGAAATACTGCGCGACCTGGGCCGGAGCGTGCAGGCATGAGTACGCCCAATCCCGGCAAGACCTACCACAGCATCATCATCGGCGGCGGCCATAACGGCCTGGTCTGCGCCGCCACGCTCGCCCGCGCCGG
>JBAZBG010000463.1:0-2690 GCA_041671585.1 Arenimonas sp.
TGGCCCTCACGCTGCAATTCAGGTACCGAACGGATCCTGTTCCCGAACCGGCCGGAGCGGCCCGATGACACGGGGCGTCGAACGCGCGCTGATTGCGCTGCTCGCGGTCGCGGCGTCCTGGAGCGCGCTTGCCGATGGCGTTGCCGAACGCCTGGTCAGCGCAGCCCGGGAGCGGACCCGGCACCACGAGATCTACGATGGGTCATACCGGCGAATCGGCTACCCGATGGGCGACGTCGCCGACGACCGCGGCGTGTGCAGCGACCTGGTGATCCGTGCCTATCGACAGGTCGGTGTCGACCTGCAGGTCGCTGTCCATGAAGACATGATGCGGCACTTCTCCGCCTACCCTGCGAACTGGGGGCTGCGCCGCCCGGACCCCAATATCGACCACCGTCGCGTTCCGAATCTGCAGAGGTTCCTGAAGCGGACCGGCGCCGCGGTGCCGGTCACCGCGGAAGCCGGGGACTACCATGCCGGAGATCTGGTGACCTGGATGTTGCCGGGAAACCTCCCGCATATCGGAATCGTCTCCGACCGGAAAGTCTGGACCACCGGGCGACCCAAGGTCATCCATAATGTTGGAGCAGGACCGGTGGAAGACGACAGTCTCTTCCGCTATCCCATCACCGGTCACTACCGTTGGGACGCCGGGCGGCAGCATGCGCGATAACGTCGGCGTCAAGCAGGAAGCGTTGTGACCACCACTGGGGAGAACGCAATGGCAGAAGTTACCAACACTAGCTGGTGGAACAGGAACTGGAAATGGTTCGTGCCGGTCGGATGTCTCTCGATCATCATCCTCTTCATTGCCTTTGTCGCGCTGATCATGACCTTCGTTTTCGGCATGATGAAATCCAGCGATGCCTATAGTGAAGCGCTGGCCATGGCCAGGCAAAGCCCGGCTGTCGTCGAAGCCCTCGGCCGGCCAATCGCCGACGGTTACTTCACCAGCGGCAGCATCAACGAAACCGGGCCCTCCGGAAACGCGGAGCTCGCCATCCCGATCTCCGGGCCGAAGGGGAGCGGAACGATCTATCTGGAAGCCCGGGAATCGGCGGGTGTGTGGACGTTCTCGAAACTGGTGGTCGAAATCGAGAGTTCCGGCGAGCGCATCGACCTGCTGGCGGAAGCGCATTTGACGCCAGGTGACGCGCCGGACCAGGAAACCGACGCCGCGCTACTCGAGCCGACCATCTAGATTCGCCAGACGAGGTCAGACATGAGGCATATCGAGCGTCATCGGACTCATCGCATCGGCTGGCTGCGCGCAGCGGTCCTCGGTGCCAATGACGGCATCGTTTCCACCGCCAGCCTGGTTGTAGGTGTGGCGGCGGCGGGCGCGGACGCAAACGCGATCCTCGTCGCCGGCGTCGCCGGACTGGTGGCCGGGGCCATGTCCATGGCGGCCGGCGAGTACGTCTCGGTCAAGTCGCAGGCCGACACCGAACGCGCGGACCTGGACCGCGAGCGCAAGGAGCTGGCCGCCGATCCCGAGCACGAACATGCGGAGATGACGGCGATCTACGTGGGCCGCGGACTGGATCCGCAGTTGGCCGCGCAAGTGGCCACGCAGTTGATGTCGCACGACGCGCTTGGTGCGCACGCGCGCGATGAGCTGGGCATTTCCGAAACCTTGACCGCGCGGCCGGTGCAGGCAGCGATGGCGTCGGCTGCGACTTTCGCCGTGGGCGCCGCCTTGCCGCTGCTGGTGGTGGTGCTTGCGCCGATGTCGGCGCTGACTTGGGCCGTATCCGGCAGCTCGCTGTTCTTCCTGGCGCTGCTGGGCTCGCTTGCGGCGCGCACCGGTGGCGCGTCGGTGCTCACCGCGGCGTTGCGAGTGACGTTCTGGGGAGCGCTGGCGATGGCGGTGACTGCCGGCGTCGGCGCGTTGTTCGGCGTTACGGCGACCTAGGCCCGGGCGCCGGTCATCCGCGCGGATGGTGCATCTGGTGTAGCCGTTTCAAGCCCTCGCGGGCAACCAGCGTGTAAATCTGCGTGGTAGATAGACTGGAATGACCAAGCAGCATCTGCAGCGCGCGCAGATCGGCGCCGTGGTTGAGCAGATGCGTGGCGAAACTGTGGCGCAGCCCGTGCGGACTGACCTTGGTGGCGTCGATGCCGGCGCGCGACGCCAGTTTTTTCACCAGGCCCCAGAATTGCTGCCGGCTCATCGGCTCGCCTTGCCGGCCGACGAACAACGGTTCGACCAGACGCTTGCCCACCAACGCCGGGCGCGCGTCGGCCAGGTAGCGTTCGAGCCAGTGCTGGGCTTCTTCCCCCATTGGCACCAGACGCTCCTTGCTGCCCTTGCCGGTGACCCGCAGCACGCCTTGGCGCAGGTTCACGGCGGCGCTGGGCAGGTCGACCAGCTCACTGACGCGCAGGCCGGCCGCGTACATCAACTCAACCATGGCGCGGTCGCGCAAGCCCAGCGGCGAGTCGACGTCCGGCGCCAGGATCAGCGCCTCGACCTCGCTTTCCGACAAGGCCTTGGGCAGAGAGCGGCCAAGCTTGGGCGCATCGAGCAGGGCCGTCGGATCTTCCTTGATTGCGCCAAAGCGCAATTGCTGCGAATAGAACGAGCGCAGGGAAGACAACAGGCGCGCGTTGCTGCGCGAGGCGTAGTTTCCGGCGCTGCGTTCTGCCAGGTAGTCGAACAGGTGCAGACGCTGCACCGCGAGCAGCGG
>JBAZBG010000464.1:0-2684 GCA_041671585.1 Arenimonas sp.
CACACGCTGCCGGACGATCCGCTGCCGGATTTCCGCTCCCGCAACCGCAGCGTGATGAAGCCGCATGGCGTGTGGGTGGTGATCGCCCCGTACAATTTTCCGTTTGCCCTGGCCGGCGGGCCGGTCGCCGCGGCGCTGGTCACCGGCAATACCGTGGTCTTCAAGAGCGCCAGCGACACACCCTGGTCCGGGCGAATGCTCGCCGACTGCCTGCGCGATGCTGGATTTCCGCCCGGCGTTTTCAACTACCTCAATGGCAGCGGCAGCGAAGTCGGCGAGACGCTGGTCAAGCATGAGCACACGGCCGGCGTGACCTTCACCGGTTCGTTCGATGTCGGCATGAGCATCTACCGGTCGATGGCCAATGGTCGCTATCCACGGCCGTGCATCGCCGAGATGGGCGGCAAGAATGCCTGCATCGTCACCGCCAATGCCGATCTGGAACGCGCCGCCAGTGGCATCGTGCGTTCGGCCTTTGGGCTGAGCGGGCAAAAGTGTTCGGCGCTCTCGCGCCTGTATGTCGACGAATCCGTGGCCGACGCGCTGATCAGCAAACTGCGCATGAAGATCGAGTCGCTGCAAGTCGGCGATCCGGCCCGGAAGGAAAACTGGATGGGTCCGGTTACCACGGCCAACGCGCTGCGCAATTTCGATCGCTACAGCGAGCAGCTGGTCGAACACGGCGGTCGGGTGCTGGTCGGTGGCAAGCGGCTGCAGGAGGGCGATTTCGCGCATGGCTTCTTCGTCGCGCCGACCCTGGCCGAGGCGCCTGCTTCGCACCCGCTGTACCGCGAGGAAATGTTCTTGCCGATCGTCATGCTCTGCCGCGTGCGCGACCGCAACGAAGCCATGCAGCTGGCCAACGATTCGCCGCTCGGCCTGACTGCCGGTTGCTATGGCAACGACGACGACGTCGCGTTTTTCTTCGAAAACATCGAAGCCGGCACGACCTACGCGAACCGGCCGCAGGGCGCCACCACCGGCGCCTGGCCGGGTTACCAGCCGTTCGGCGGCTGGAAAGGCTCCGGCTCGACCGGCAAGGCCATCGCCTCGTTCTACTACCTGGCGCAGTACCTGCGCGAACAATCGCAAACCAAGGTCGAATGAGCCGCTAGCCCGGCCGGGCGCGCCGA
This sequence comes from Arenimonas sp., assembly GCA_041671585.1. Classification (GTDB taxonomy): domain Bacteria; phylum Pseudomonadota; class Gammaproteobacteria; order Xanthomonadales; family Xanthomonadaceae; genus Arenimonas. The sequence goes on from JBAZBG010000464.1 coordinate 1,134, forward strand.
GCCGCCGGGCCGTCGGCCCGATGCGGATGGCCGGGCGAACGCCCGCGCGGATTCGCCCGTCGGATTGACGCCCCTGCCGGCGGACTATACGATCATTCAATAAGCTAGTTTGCTCCGGTCAACGCCAGCGAGGACAGGCCGATGAATGCCCGATACACCAACACCCGGCCCGAGTTCCAGGTCGACCAGGCCAAGACACTGCCAGCGTGTCATTACACCGACGCCGGTCTATTCCAGCGCGAGCTGAAGGCCATCCACCTCGATATGTGGCTGCACGCCGGGCGCACCGAACAGCTGCCGGACAAGGGCAGCTACTTCCTGGTTCGCTTTGCCGGTGTGAACGTGGTCGTCGTGCGCGACCAGAACGGCGAAGTGAATGCCTTCCACAACACCTGCCGGCATCGCGGCACGCAGCTGTGCAAGGACGAGGCGGGCAAGATCGCCGGCAAGCTGCGTTGTCCGTACCACGCGTGGACTTATGAGCTGGACGGCCGGCTGGTCGGCGCACCGAACATGGAAAAAGTCGAAGGCTTCCACCTGGAAGACTATCCGCTGGGGAAAGTCGCCACCGCCATCTGGGACGGGCACATCTTCATCAACATGTCCGAGAGCCCAATTCCGTTCGCCGAACACCTGGCGGGGTTGGATCGGAAATTCGCGCCCTGGGGCATGGCCGACCTGAAGCGCGTGGAGCGTCGGGTCTATCACTTGAAGGCGAACTGGAAACTGATCTTCCAGAATTATTCCGAGTGCCTGCATTGCCCGATTGCGCATCCCTTGCTCAACAAGCTTTCGCACTACATGAGCGGCGACAACGAGCCGCCGCAGCCCACCTACCTGGGCGGGCGCATGGACCTGCGTCCCGGCGTGACCTCACTGACGATGGACGGGCAGAGCAATCGCGCCAGCCTGCCTGGAATTTCCGAAGCCGACAGCCGCCATGTCTACTACTACGCGTTGTTGCCGAACTTCCTGCTCAACCTGCACCCGGACTACATGCTGACCTTCCAGCTGTGGCCGATGGCGGTCGACCGCACCGACATCGTTTGCGAGTGGCATTTCCATCCCGATGAAATCGCCAAGCCGGGCTTCGACCCGAGCGACGCGATCGACTTCTGGGAATTGACCAACCAGCAGGATTGGGAGCTGTCCGATCGCGCGCAGGAAGGCATCGGCACGTTCGGCTATCAACCCGGGCCCTACTCGAACCGCGAGGAGCTGCTCCTGGGCCTGGACCATTGGGTGTTGGAGAAACTCAACGGCCGGTAATCCATCCGGCTCGACTATGCTGCCTCCTTCCGCGCCACTCAATCCACGCTGAGAGCAAACATGAAAGTCGACCGGAAACTCGGATTCTGGATGTGCGTGGCGCTGGTGGTCGGCAACATGATCGGCTCCGGCATTTTCCTGTTGCCCGCGTCGCTGGCGCCTTACGGCATGAGCAGCGTGCTGGCCTGGGTGGCGACCGCCGCCGGCGCCTTGTTCCTGGCCGTGGTGTTTTCCGGATTGAGCCGCGCGTTTCCGGCGGCGGAAGGTCCGTATGCCTACACC
>JBAZBG010000465.1:0-2681 GCA_041671585.1 Arenimonas sp.
GGGCATGAACTGGTTCGGCGTGCGCGTGGATCCGCAGTTGCTGGTGGACCCGGCTATGAATCCTGCGGCGTCCGGAGCAAGCGCAACACCATCGCGATGATCGCGCCGGCCGCCAGCACCAGTACCGACCAGAGTATCCAGGTCCGCTTCTTTTCCGGGTCGTAAGCGGTCAACGCCGCCTCGCCGCCCGCTGTTTGCATTGCGCCCAGGATCGCCGGCGCCGGCTGCCAGTCGCGGCCGTACTTGGCGCGAACCTGGCCGACCAGCGCATCCAGGGGAAAGTTGCTGCGCCGGGCCACGGGGCTACCTGCGGCGACCACGAAAGGCGGCTTGCCGTGGGTGAGCAGCAGCCACCGTTCCGGCCGGTAGGACATCTCCAGTACCGGTGTTTCCGTCAGTTCGATACTGGGCTCGACGCGCCACTCCTGGTGCCGGGTGAGCGCGATGTCCATGGCCTCGTTGTCGAGCGCCACGCCGCCGCCGCGCAACCGGAAGGCGGTCATCTGGCCGATGTAGGACCAGTCCCGCTCGCCCTCGTCGCGCGCGCTGACGCTGAAATTGGCGATGGCGTTGTCGTCGCCCAGGGCGATGTTCAAGCGTTCCACCGGAACCCGCGCGGGCAAACGATAGACGTAGCCGCGTCCGTCGCGGCGAATGAAATCGGCGCCGATCGAACTGCGCTTGAGCTCTTCGCGCGTCGCGACCGCAGGATGCAGCAACAGACGCACCGCCTCGACCGGGAGCCCCCCCGTCGCGCCCAACACGTGTATGCGAAGGTAGGTAGCCGACAGCGGCGAAAATTCGATGTGCCGCCGCACCAGAGTCTGCCCACCCTGGCGCAATTGCGCGACGGTCGCCGCCGGCACCACCGTCCGCCAGAATTGCAGGTCTTCGCTGGCCTCGATGCTGACCTCGGCACTGAAGTCCGGCGCATCCAGCGTTAGCTCCAATGCGATCGCCTCGACGTCCTGATCCTTGCCTTTCACATCGATCAGGATGTCCTGCACGCTGCCCGGCGGGCCGTGGCTCAGGGTCGCATCCAGATTCAGGTCGCCCGCCGTGGAACGGGTTACGTGCAAGTGCAGATCGGCCGGCGCCTCGGCGCGCGCGGCCGGAAGGGCGAACCACGCGGCGTCGCGCCAGGCGCTCGGCGGCGGGTTGTAGACAGCGGGCATCGGTCCGAACGGCAAGGCGTCGCCTTCGGCGTTGAATGCCGCCAGGTCGCCCAGGTCGACGCCGAGGATCTGGCGATACACCGACTCGTCCAGGATTACCGCGAACGCACCTTCGCACGCCACCGGCTTGTCCGAGGGCGCCGATGACGGCGCTCCCGCCGGAGGACAGGCGCCGAGCACCGGCCATTGCCGCGCGAAGTCGTCCGGCTCGCTCGCTGCCGCGCCAAAGCTGAGCGCCAATGCCATCAGAAAGCTCGGAATCCTCATGCGTTTTCTCCCGCTTCCTGCAACTTCGGCGGCGACGGTGCGATATAGCCGACGCCGACCAGCAACAGGCCGACCGCCATGAACGAAATGATGCCGGGCATATTGCCCATGTAGCCACGATCCACGAACAACAATTTCACCAACACGACGCCCATCAGCAGCGCGCCGCCCATCCAGATCTGACGGTTGCGCCGCCGCGAACCGAGTATCCAGGCGCTGACGCCGAGCAGGCTCCAGACCACGGTCAGGCTGGCCTGGCTGAAGCCCGAGTTGAGCATGTTCTGCGACCACGGTTCGCCATGCAGGTGATGCACGCCGCGCAGTGTCGCCATGGTGACGAGGGCGAACGCCAGCAAGGGCCAGAAGCGGCGCAGCGGTTGCAGCGATGCGTTGTCGCCAAATAATCCATAAGCAAGGAAGGCCAAGCCGATCAGCGCGAGCTCCAGCGGATTGAGCAGGGGTAGATAGAGCAATGGCGCAGCGCTGCCCTCCAGGAACAGGCCGACGACGAACGCATACATCATCAACACCATCGCTGGCGCGAACCAGCCGACTCGATAGCCGCTGAACATCCCGCTGCGGGGCCAGGCGAAAACTTCGGGCCGGCGCCAGAGCAACAGCGACAACAACGCAACCGGCGCCACCAGGGCGAGGTACTCCCAACCTTGCGCAAGTTGCTGGTCGTCGGTGTACTCCTGCATCTGCAGGGTACCCGCCAAGGCAATGGTCCACAGCGCCAGCAGGTGTGTCGCTGCCAGGCTACGGGCCTTGATTTCGCGGGCGCTCCACAGCGCCCAGCCCAGGGCCAACAGGTACACCAGCCAGGTCGACAAGGCCGGCAAGGCGAGCGGCGCGCCGAACTCCTTTTCCGCCGCGAACACCAGCAGCAACCCGGCGAAGGACGACAGGCCGATCAACCAGTTCAACCTGGGCCAGGCAAGGTGATCGCGCAACAACGCCGCGGTCGCCACCGAAGTTGCCAGGTACAACATCGCGAAGCGCCATTCGCCCAGGCTCGATTCGGCGATGTCCATCTGCGTTATCGCGGCCGCCGCCCACCAGAAGGTCGCCCAAACAAACAGTATTGGCGGCAGCGCGAAACGCGGGCGATGGCGATCATGGATCAAGGCGAGTGCGAAGCCGGAGAACGCCAGGATCGCCGCGCCCAGCCACTCGGCGTTGAGCAGCAGCAGGCGACCTGCGGAGTCGATATGCGGAGCGTTGACGATGCTCAGGCAA
>JBAZBG010000466.1:0-2676 GCA_041671585.1 Arenimonas sp.
CGGTGGCGACCACGCAAGAACGCGCCACGCAGGCGGAGATCGATCGCCTGGTCGAACGCATCGAAGTGCTGTCCAGGCAACTCGGCGAAGAAGCGGACGTGCGCGTCATCGTCCGTCGCGGCGGGCGTGGAACCGGGCCCGAGGCGGAGCGCTCCATGCAGTTCGACCGACTGCCGGGCGGCCGGCATGAGTTTCGCTCCGGTCCGGGCCTGGGCATCGTCATGGCGCCCAATCCGGCCGCAAGCGGCGTGCGCATCGCTGCAGTAACTCCGGACAGCCCGGCAATGAAGGCCGGACTCCGCAGCGGCGACGTTCTGCTTGTCGTCGACGGCAAGGCCATCGGCGGCAATGGCGCCAAGGCCCTGGAAAATGCCCGCGTATTGCTTGGCGACCTCAAGCAGGACCAGGTGGTGAAATTGCGCTTCGCCAGACAGGGCAAGACGCACGATGCCCGCGTCAAGGCCGATGCGATCCGCCGGGTGATGGCGTTCAATCGCGACACGACCGCGTCGATGGCGCCGCGCGCCCTGCGTCATTCCGGCGACGACGAGCATCACCGGCAGCTGATCATGCTGCCGCCGGATGTGGAATTGGACATCGAGCGCATGGGTCCCATGCACGACTGCCCGCCCGGCAAGGCCGATTGCGGTTTGCCTGCGCTGTACCAGGCGTTCCGCTGGCAAGGCCTGAACCTGGCTTCGCTGGACTCCTCGCTGGGCCGGTACTTCGGCACCGATGAAGGCGTGCTGGTGCTCGGCAGCGGCCCCGAACTCAAGGGCCTGCAGTCGGGCGACGTGATTCGGCGCGTGGCGGGCAAGGACGTCGATTCACCGCGCGACGTGATGCGCGTTTTGCGCGAAAAATCATCGGGCAGCCAGGTGCAGTTCGATGTGCTTCGCGATCGCAAGTCCGCGGCGGTGACGGTAACGGTGCCGAAGTCGCGACCGCTGCCGTTCATGGTGCCGCCGGCACCACCCGCACCGCCAGTTCCGCCGACGCCGCACGCCGCGATGCCGCCACCCGCGCCGGCGCCCGCGGCCCTGCCTGCCATACCGCGCACGCCGCGCGCCGCGCCACCGCCACCGCCGGCCGCGCCGGCACCGCCGGAGCCGCCGCGCGAGGATGACGCCATCTAGGCGCCGCCGCGCTAAAATACACGCTGCAATGAACCCGACGCGGGCTGTCTGCGTCGGGTTTTCTTATGCCGGCACACACGCCGCATGCTCGAGAGCGATCACCAATGGATGCCCTGCTGATTTCCACACTCACGGTCGCGCTTGCCGAGATCGGCGACAAGACCCAGTTGCTCGCATTGCTGCTTGCGGCCCGTTATCGAAAGCCGTGGCCGATCATCAGCGGAATTTTTGCCGCGACGCTGGTCAATCATGCGCTGTCGGCGTGGGCCGGCGCCTGGGTCGCCGGGTTGCTGCCACCGGACCTGGTGCGTTGGGCCGTGGCAATCTGTTTCCTCGCGGTCGCGGTTTGGGCGCTGGTACCGGACAAGCTGGAAGCCGACGAAGTGCGGCAACCAAAGTACGGCGCATTTCTCGCGACTCTGCTGGCGTTTTTCCTGGTGGAGATCGGCGACAAGACGCAAGTGGCGACGATCGTCCTTGCCGCCCGGTACGAGCCACTTTGGCAGGTCGTTACCGGAACCACCGTCGGCATGCTGCTGGCCAATGCGCCGGTCGTTCTTCTCGGCGCCAAGTTCGCTCATCGCTTGCCGCTCAAGGCGGCGCGCTGGACGGCAGCAGCGGTGTTTGCGCTGATCGGCCTATGGGTCGCGTGGTTTGGATTGTCGGCCTGACAGCCATGCAGGGAGCGGCTATGCTGGCCGCTGAATCCCTGCCGCCGCACGTCATCCATTGAGCACGCTGCGCAAGACCTTCGTCGAGCTGTACCACACGCTGCGTGAGCCGCCGGACGAGATCCTGCTTGAACTCGGCGCCGACGGCGAAGTACTGCTGGCGCGCCTGCGGCTATTGATCGCCTCGCTGCTGATCCTGTTGCCGGCAGTCAACTACGTGACCGGTGGCGCGCCCTACGAATCCCTGGTCGGATTGACCGGCGTCGGTCTCGCGGTGTTGCTCAGCCAGATCTGGTTGACCATGGCTCGTCGCCGTCGCCGCTATTCGTGGCTGCCTTATGTTTCCGCGTGCTTCGATGTCTCCGTGGTCAGCCTGGTCCTGCTCATGCTCGCCTTCCGCGAACCGGCGGCCGGCCTCAACAGCGTGGTGGTCTGGGGCTGTTATCCCTTGGCCGTGCTCGCCACCGCGTTGCGCAACGACGTGCGCGTCACGCTACTGTGCGGCGCGCTCGCAGTGTTCGAGTTCCTGGCGATCTCGGCGTTTTTCCTCGGCGTCGCCAGCGCGCCGGTGGTGTCGCCCGATTACGGCACCGTGCATGTTTCCAACCAGGTGCAGCGTGCGCTCTTGCTGGTTGCCTCGACCGTCATCACCTCGCTGATCGTGTTCAGAATGCAACGCCTGGTGCAACTGTCGGGCACCGACGGGCTGACCGGACTGCCCAACCGGACGTTCCTGAATCAGCGTGTGCCGCGCATCATCGCCGAGACGCGCGCCGAAGGCGACACCTTGAGTCTGGCGCTGATCGACCTGGACTACTTCAAACGGATCAACGACGAACTCGGCCACCAGGCAGGTGACCGGGCGCTGC
>JBAZBG010000467.1:0-2667 GCA_041671585.1 Arenimonas sp.
CGAAGAACTCAAGGTTCGTGCCCGCGCCGTCGGCCTGTGGAACCTGTTCCTGCCCGATCCCGCGCATGGCCCCGGTCTGAGCAACCTGGAGTACGCGCGCCTGGCCGAGCGCATGGGCCGCTCGATGCTCGCCTCGGAAATCTTCAATTGCTCGGCGCCCGATACCGGCAACATGGAAGTGCTGCACAACTTTGCTTCCAGGGAACAACAGGCGCAGTGGCTGACGCCGTTGCTGGCCGGCGAGATTCGCTCTGCCTTCGCGATGACCGAACCGGACGTCGCGTCCTCGGATGCGACGAACATCCGCCTGCCGATCGAACGCGACGGCGATGAGTTCGTGCTCAACGGCCGCAAATGGTGGACCACGGGCGCTGGCGACCCGCGTTGCCGGATCCTGATCGTGATGGGCGTGACCAGTCCGACGGCGCCGCCGCATCGCCGCCAGTCGATGGTCCTGGTGCCGATGGCGACGCCAGGCGTGAGCGTAGTACGGCCGCTGCGCGTGTTCGGCTACGACGATGCGCCGTTCGGCCATGCCGAAATGGCTTTCGAAAACGTCCGCGTTCCGGTCGGCAACCTGATCCATACCGAAGGCAGCGGTTTTGAAATTGCCCAGGCGCGCCTGGGGCCGGGACGCATCCATCACTGCATGCGCCTGATCGGCCTGGCCCAGCGCGCGCTGGATGCGATGGTCGAACGCGCGCGAACACGCGTTGCCTTCGGGGTTCCGCTCGGCCAGCTGGGCATGGCGCAGGAGGCGATTGCCGTCTCGCGTTGCGAAATCGAACAGGCGCGCCTGCTGACCCTGCAGGCCGCGGCAACGCTGGACAGTCGCGGCGGCAAGGGCGCGAAAGACCTGATCGGCATGATCAAGATCGTCGCCCCGCGCATGGCCTGCGCAGTGATCGACCGGGCGATCCAGATCCATGGCGGCGGCGGGCTATCGCAGGATCACTTCCTGGCCCAGGCCTATGCCGGCGCGCGCTCGCTGCGTTTGGCCGACGGTCCCGACGAGGTGCACCTCGCGGCGCTGGCGCGTTCGATGCTCAAGGCCTGAGCGCCGACCTGTCCACCGATCCCGCCGTGCTGCGTTAATCTCCTACAGGCGCAAACCGCGCCCTCACGGAGACCCGCAATGACGTTCGGAAAGACCGCCCAAACCATCTTGTTCACTGCCCTCGTTTGCCTCGCCGCCGGCCTGTTCTCCGGCTATACGCTGGCCGGGCAACCGCGAATGCAAGCGGCCCTCGACCACCTGCAGGCCGCCGAGAACGAGCTGTCCGCCGCCGACGACGACAAGGGCGGCCACCGCAAACAAGCGCTGGAGCTGACCCGTCGCGCCATGGCCCAGGTTCGCCAGGGCATGCGCTACGACCGCAGGCATTGAGGCCTTGCCGGCGCGACCCGCCGGGCTGGCGGGCGCGCCGGACGTGGGCGATGATCGGACGATGAGTTCGCTCGAGCTTCCCGACATCGCCCTCGCCACCTATCTGGAACAAAGCGTACCGGGCTTTCGCGGACCCTTGCGCTCGACCAAGTTCAAGGGCGGGCAATCCAACCCGACCTACCTGATCGAGACGGCCGGCGGCAACTACGTCCTGCGCCGCAAGCCGCCCGGCAAGCTGCTGGCCTCGGCGCATGCGGTCGATCGCGAGTTCCGCGTGCTCCGCGCCTTGCACGGCAGCGCCGTGCCGGTGGCGCGGCCGCTGCACCTGTGTCGCGACGAGTCGGTCATCGGCTCGATGTTTTACCTGATGCAGTACGTGGACGGCCGCATCTTCTGGGATCCGTCGCTACCGGAACTGCCAGTCGAACAACGCGGCGCGCACTACGACGCGTTGATCGCTACCCTGGCCGAACTGCACCGCGTCGACATCGCCGCCGTCGGCCTGTCCGACTTCGGCAAGCCGGGAAATTATTTTTCCCGGCAGATTTCCCGGTGGGGCGAGCAGTACCGCGCCAGCGAAACGCAATCGATCCCGGCGATGAACGCGCTGATCGACCAGTTGCCGGCGCGCTGCCCCGCCGATGATGGCGTGGTCGCGCTGACCCACGGCGATTACCGGATCGACAACCTGATGTTTGCCCGCGACCAGCCGAAGGTCATCGCCGTCGTCGACTGGGAACTGTCCACGCTCGGTCATCCGCTGGCCGACCTGGGCTATCTGTGCATGGCCCTGCGCCTGCCGCGCAATCCGGCCCTGCCCGGCCTGGCCGGCCTGGATCGCGCCGAACTGGGCATCCCCGACGAAGCCGCCATGCTGCGCCGCTACACCGAATTGAGCGGTCGGCCGATGCCGGCCGACTGGCCCTTCGTCCTCGCCTTCAGCTTCTTCCGCCTGGCCGCCATCGCCCAGGGCGTCGCCAAGCGCGCCCAACAAGGCAACGCCTCCAGCGACCAGGCCGCGCAAGCCGGACAGATGACCGCCCTCCTCGCCAAGACCGGCCTGCAAACCCTCCACCCCTGACCGGCTCCTGTAGGAGCGGCTTCAGCCGCGATGCTCTGTCGCACACCCATCGCGGCTGAAGCCGCTCCTACGACGACGACAGCTGCTCGCGGGTGCTCCAGGCTTTGATGCGCGCCGCGATTTCGCGCACGCCCTCGGTCAGCGCCGCGGGTCCCGGCTGCAGGATGATCGGCGATTTGATTTCGAACAGTTGCTGATC
>JBAZBG010000468.1:0-2667 GCA_041671585.1 Arenimonas sp.
CGCATAACATCACGACATCGCAATCGGCGAAATCGGCGGCGGCGCCGGCAGCGACCACGCCGTTTGCACGCGCGAATTCTTCAGCCTTGGCCTGGCTTCGATTGCCGACCACCGCCAACAGTCCATTTGCGTGCAAATGCCCGGCCATGGAAAAACCCATGGCGCCAAGACCAATGAATCCAACTTTCATTATTCGCGTTCCATGAAGGGCCAGACCGCTATCCCGGCTTCGTCGGGACAGCGACCGCGCTCAGCCGCGCAGACCTCAATTCTACTCAGTCCAGGTCCCGGATCGAGCGGATCTGGTTGCGCTCGAGGTGCTGGATCGCATAACCAACACCAACCGAGACGCGCAATCCGATCTGCTGCGTGGAATAACTCTCGACCTTGCCCTCGCGCTTTTGGCCATGGACCGTGGTGATCAATACCCGGTCACCAATGTGGCTGGCGACGTCCTCGTAGTTCAGCGAGGTGACTTGGTGGCGCACGACGGCCGTCGGCAGCGATGAGGCCCAGCGCGGCTTTACTGGCGTGGGCGTGGGCGTGGGCGCCGGCGCCGATACCCGCGCCGGAACCGATGTCGTCATCGACACCGGAACCAACCGCGGCGGCGACGCCACCCGCGCGACCGCCCCGGTGTCCTGCGCCGGCAAAACCGGCGACGCGCCAGCCGCGGCGCTGACGATCGCCGGGTCCATGCCTTCCATGACCATCAGGTCCCAGGTGCTTCCGGTGAAACTGACCGGGATAGACTTCGACGCCGTCGCTTCCAACACCAGCGGCACGGGCGGGCGGCCGCCGGAGGAAATTTTTCCGTTGAACATGCGCTGCTGATCGGCCACGGAGTAATGGCGATAGTCTGCGCGGCGCACGTTCGGCGACGGACTGGCTTCGATCAGCAGCGAGCCGTTGGCGAGGTAATCGCGATACACGCGCTCGACATCGGCACCAGCGTGCAAACCCTTGCCCTGCAGACGGCGCTGTATCGCGGCAACGTGGCGTTCGGTGAACTCGCTCCGGGTGATGGCGTCGCGCTTCGCACAGAAAGCATCGCGCGCGCCGATGAATCCCGCATCGTTCACCTCGATGCGCTCGTAGGTACTGATCCGATCCCCGGCCTTTTTTTCCAGAAACGCCGAGAAGCTGCGCGCCTTGAAATGCTGGGCGAAGTTCACCCGGCTGGACCGGGACGATGCCAGGCTGCCAAGCACCCGAACTTCCCCCGCCGTGGCATCCGTACTGAGCGTGAAATGCAGGTCCACGCCCTGCGCCTGGATGCCCATGCCATCCAGCTCGGCGCCGCTCCACGCACCATCGCGCTGGCAACCCTCGGCTTCGAACGGCGCCGCCGAGGCCAGGCCGAAATTCTGCAGCAGGTTGGGCAGGTCGCGGCCGACGTTGGCCTGCAGGCCCTCGATCGATATACCGACGTGGTCGATCTTGTCGATGAAGGCGAGACTGTCCTTCTCCGCCTCTTCCTCGGAGGGGCTCGAGTTGTCGAAAGCGCCGATGGCCTGTTCCATCACCCCCCAGTTGGGCATGTCGATGAGCAGGCGCCGAACCTGGATCGACTGCCGAATCGGCTGGTCGCCGTCGGATTGGATGTGCAGCTCGTGCAGACCGATGTCGCCGGTCCAGGTGAAAAACGGCTTTCGAAAACTGACATCGACACCCGCGCCATCAGTGACCATGCCCAGGCCGGCGGTGAACAGCAGACCGAGGATCATCGTGTAGAAGCGAACTACCAGCCACATCGGGATCACCAGCCAGATCAACAGCAGGTAAGCGATGCGCGCCAACGACAGGCGGTCGCGCCCCAGCCATGCGCCGTAGAAGATGTTCTCAAGCATGCGCCGGCTCCCGACGGAATCCAGGCGACAAGGCGCGGCTCATGCGACACCGTATCCGTTGTGTCCGTCTTCGCCGGGCAGCACGGTGAAAACGAACACGATCAACAGCCCAAGCGAGCAGACCAGCAAGGCAAGCATCCAGATCAGCATCGTGCCCAGGGACTGATTCACGATCGCCACGACCATCAGCAACAGGGACGCGAAAAAGGCGTGCTGAAACACGGACCAGTAGCCGGAACGGCCGATGTCGTGGAGGCGCTTGACCAGTAGCGCCGTCATCGGAAAGTACGCGATGACGGAGAATCCGGACCATGCCCAGAACAACACCGCCACCAGCTGCTCGTCGCCGCTCCAGCGTGCTGCCGCGCTGACACCGCCACGCAAGAACAGGTCGATGAGGAACCAGATGCCGACGATCGCCCAATAGGTCTTGCGTCCGACGCGCCCCTGCGTCGAGAAAAATAGCTGCACTGCATTCATGCCAGGTCCACGAGTACGGCGCTCCCCGGCGCCCGGGTTCCAGATTAGCCCAGGCGGGCGCCGACCACCACGCGACCGACCGTCAGTAAACGTGACGGCCGTTGCAGTGAGCGCGTTTACTCGTGCGCCGTTTCGTGCAGGTAGGTATAGCCGGTCAGGCCGGCCTCGAGCGCATCGAGCAGCTGCTCCGATTCGGCGGCGGGCAATTCGGCGGCGCCGACCTTGTTCCGATAGGCTTCGCGCAGATCGTCGAGCGAGTAGCCAACGTAGTCGAGCATCACATCGGTGGTGTCGCCGCGACGCTGGCGCACCAGGGTGTAGTTGCCGTCGGCACCCA
>JBAZBG010000469.1:0-2645 GCA_041671585.1 Arenimonas sp.
CATGGTTGGGCAACCGCTGATCCTGCTGGCCGATGAACCGACCGGCAACCTGGACCCGACCCTGGCGGCCGAAATCATGCTGTTGTTCGATGCGCTGCAGGCGCAGGGCACCACGGTGCTGATTGCCAGCCACGACCTGGCCCTGGTCAAGCGCCTGCGCAAGCGCGTGCTGGTGCTTGACCACGGCAAGCTGATGGACGACATCTCGCCCGAGGACCTCGCGGCATGAGCGCCGTTGGCAAAGCCGAGATTCGCAGCAAGCCGGCCGCGGCGCGGATCAGCGAGGGCGGCCTGGGCAAGCGCTTCCGCGCCTGGCGCGAGCAGCACGCGTATTCGCTGGTCGCAAGCCTGGGTCGCTTTTTCCAGCGGCCGTTCGCCAGCTTACTTACCGTCGGCGTGATGGCCGTGGCCCTGGCCCTGCCGCTGGGGCTGGGCCTGGCGCTGGCCAATATCGAACGCTTGTCCGGCAGCGTCCGCGAGTCGCGCGAAATCGGCGCGTTCCTGAATGCGGAAGTGGGCGCCGTGCAGGCCGGCCGCCTGGCCGACGAGCTGCGCCGGCGGCCCGATGTCGGCGCGCTGACCATCAAGACCCCGGAGCAGGGGCTGGCCGAATTCCGGCAATTGAGCGACCTGGGCGGGGCGCTCGACCTGTTACAGGAAAATCCGTTGCCGACGGTCTTGCTGCTGCAGCCGACCGATGACGGCGCCGCGCTGGCGGCCGCGCTGCGCGAGCGGCCGGAAGTCGAGCTGGTCCAGCACGATGCCCTCTGGCGGCAACGGCTCTCAGCCTGGCTCGCCTTCGGGGCGCAGTTGCTCTGGGTCATCGCCGCCTTGCTTGGGCTGGGTGTGCTGTTGGTGGTCGGCAACACCGTGCGCCTGGACATCGGTACCCGCCGCGACGAGATCGCGGTGTTGCAGCAGCTCGGCGCGACCGACGGCTTCATCCGCCGTCCGTTCATCTATCTCGGGGCCTGGTATGGCCTGGGCGCCGGTCTGTTGGCCCTTGGCCTGCTGGCAGGCGCCGCCGCATTATTAAAGCCGACCTTGTCCTCACTCATCGTCAGTTACGGCAGCCATTTCGAGCTGCGGGGTCCGGATTGGCGGGCCGCCCTGGCCATCCTGGGCGCGGCCACCGCCCTGGGCTGGTTTGGAGCCTGGCTCGCCAGCGGTCATCATCTGAGGCAGACTCGACCTACCGATCTCTGAGCATAGGCATGAGCACCCCAGGTTTCCGCCTTTCCGAAGCGACAACGCCGCGCATCATGGTCGTCGACGGGTCGAAGGTCGTGCGCAAAATGATCGAGGGCGTGTTGCGGCAGCAATTGCAGACCATGGAGTTCATCGGTTGCGAAACCGGCGAAGAAGCCAAGGCGGCATTGCAGACCGGCGCTTTCAGCCTGGTCACCACCGCCTTGCGCCTGCCCGATATGGACGGCCTGGCGCTGGCGCGCTATCTGCGCGAACACACGCCGCAAGCCTATATCCCGATCATCGTCGTCTCCGGCGATGTGCAGGAACGCCTGGAGAGCCGCAGCTTCAGCGACAACGTCACCGATTACTTCGACAAGTCGCTCGGCTTCAACGCACTGGCCGCTTTCATCAAGGGCTACGTGGCGCCCGAGGCCGAGCCCGGCGGCGAAGTGTTGTATGTCGAAGACAGCCGCGTGGTCGCGCTCGCCACCCGGCGCATGCTGGAAAAACATGGCCTGTCGGTCATCCACTGCACCTGCGTGGAAGATGCCGTCGCCCATCTGGAAACGATGAAAGCGCAGGGCCGCGTGCCTGGACCTGACGTCGTATTGACCGACGTCTACCTGAAAGGCGAATTGACCGGCAAGGATCTGGTGCATTCGATCCGCAAAGTGTTCGGCTATCCCAAGGGCCTGTTGCCCGTGCTGGTGATGACCGGCGATGCCAACCCGGCCAACCAGACCGACCTGTTGCGCACGGGCGCCAACGACCTGGTGCAGAAACCGATCGAAGAACGCCTGCTGGTGACCAAACTATTGTTTCAGCTGCGCGTCGGTCGCCTGATGCGGTTGAAAATGGCCGCCGCGGCGCGCGCGCTCGGCGCCGCCTGATCGAGTTCATGCCCGAACATCGCATCAAGCTCGACCCTTCCTGGAAGCAACACGTCGGCGAATACCTCGAGCGGCCGCAGATGCAGGCGCTCGGCGCCTTCCTGCGCAGCGAGAAGGCCGCCGGCAAGCGCATCTATCCACCCGGGCCGCAGATTTTCGCCGCGCTGGACGCAACGCCGTTCGACCAGGTGAAGGTGGTCATCCTGGGCCAGGACCCGTACCACGGGCCCGGCCAGGCGCACGGCCTGTGTTTCTCGGTGCCGCCCGGCGTCGACGTGCCGCCCTCGCTGGTGAACATCTTCAAGGAAATCGAACGCGATCTCGGCCATGCCCGTCCGGATCATGGCTGCCTGCTGCCCTGGGCCCGGCAGGGCGTGCTCTTGCTCAACGCCGTGCTGACCGTCGAGGCCGGGAAGGCGGGGGCGCACCAGGGCAAAGGCTGGGAGGGTTTCACCGACCACATCGTCGACACGCTCAACCGCGAGCGTGACGGCCTGGTGTTCATGCTCTGGGGCAGCTACGCGCAGGCCAAGGGCAAGATCATCGATACCCGCAAGCACTGCG
>JBAZBG010000470.1:0-1922 GCA_041671585.1 Arenimonas sp.
AGCCTTCGGACCAGCGTCGCCAGAGCGCGGCCGGGGCGTCGATCGCCGTGACCTGGTGGTCGCGGCAGAACCGTTCCAATTCCGACGGACCCAGTTCGGTCGGCGTCGGATGCAACACCAGCGCCGAGCCGCTCGCCAGCACCGGGAAGACATCGCCCACCGAGGCGTCGAACACCAGCGGCGGAATCATCAGCAGCCGTTGGCCGACGAAGTCGTGCCGCGCCATGAAGCCGCGTACCAAATTCACTGCGCCACGCTGCTCGACCACCACGCCTTTCGGCAAGCCGGTCGAGCCCGAGGTGTAGATCACATACGCCGCGTGCGTTTCGGTCAGCGCCACGACCGGCGCCGTATCGGCGTCCGCAACCGCATCCGTGCTCAACAAGGTCACTGGATTGCCGAGTGCGCGCGCGCGTTCCAGCCACGCCGGCGGCGCCAGCAACACCTGCGCCGACGCATCGGCCAGCAGGAAATTCAAACGCTCGTCAGGATGGGCGGGATCCAGCGGCACGTACGCGCCGCCCGCCGCGAGCACGCCGAGGACGGCGATGATCGCCTCCGCAGAGCGGTCGGTCAGCACCGCCACGCGCACTTCCGGTCCAACGCCCAGTGCCTGCAGGCGCTGGCCCAGGCCATTCGTGCGGCGCAGCAGCTCGGCGTAGCTGAGTTCGCGTCCGGGCTCGACCAAGGCAACGGCGTCCGGCGTGAGCGCCGCTTGTTGCGCGAACAGTGCGTAGAGGCACGACTCCGTGGCCGCCGCCTCCGTCGCCGCCGCCGCCGTCGTCACGGCGCCACCGTCGCCCAGCTGCAGCAGTTCGCTGCGCTCGCGGCCGGACAGCAGGCACAGTTGCGAGAGCGGCCGGTCCGGGTCGGCCAGCGCGGCGCGCAGCAGCGTTTCGAACTGCCGCGTCATCCGTTCCGCCGTCGCCGGCTCGAACAAATCCAGGTCGTAGTCGAGCACGCCCGACATGCCGGCCTCGGCGTCGATCTCGCCCAGCGACAAGGTCAATTCGAAGCGCGCCGTGTGCAGCTCCGGCTCGATCCATTCGGACGCCAGTCCACGCAAGGGCGATGAGCCGCCGCTGGCGTTCTGCAGCACGAACATGGTCTGGAACAGGGGCGTGCGTCCGGGCACGCGCTCGATGCGCAGCTCGTCGACGATGCGCTCGAGCGGGGCCTCGGCATGATCGAGCGCATCCAGGCAATGCGCCTTCGTCCGCGCCAGCAGTTGTCGGAACGAAGGGTCGCCGCTGAGGTCACCGCGCAGCGGCAAGGTGTTCACGAACAGCCCGATCAGCGGTTCGAGTTCGGCCGCGCCGCGATTGGCGACCGGCGTACCGACCACGATGTCGTCCTGACCGGAATAGCGGGCGAGCAAGCACTGGAACGCGGCCAGCAAGGCCATGAACAAGGTCGCGCCCTCGCGCCGCGCCAACTCGGCGACGCCGTTGATCAGCGGCGCGGGCAGCAGCAACGGCTGCCGGCCGCCGCGGCCGAGCGGCGCCGACGAACGCGGCCGGTCGGTGGGCAGATCGAGCAGGCCGGTGCAGCCGGCCAGCGCCTGATGCCAGAACGCCAGCTGCGCGCTGGCGCGCCGCTCCTGGGCCAACTCGCGCTGCCAGAGCACGGCATCGGGAAACTGCACGGGCAGGTCGGCCAGCGGCGAGGTGCGACCGTCGCAAAACGCGTCGTACAACTGCGCGAGCTCGCGCATCAGCACGCCGAGCGACCAGGCATCGGACACGATGTGGTGCAGCGCGATCACCAGCACATGGTGGTCGCGACCCAGGCGCAACAAGGTCGCGCGCAGCAAGGGCGCGACGCTGAGATCGAAGGGTTGGTTGGTTTCGCGATCGGCCTGGCGCGTGGCTTCGGCCTCGCGTTGCTCGGGTGGCAGCGTGCTGAGGTCGATGAGGTTGAGC
>JBAZBG010000470.1:1932-2642 GCA_041671585.1 Arenimonas sp.
GGTCTGCCGCGGCGCGCCGGCCGTTTCGGCAAACGAGGTACGCAGCGATTCGTGGCGGCGAATGATTTCGGCGAAGGCGCGTTGCAGTGCCGGCGCATCGAGTGCGCCGCGCAGACGATGCTGCGCGCACACGTGATAGGCGCCGGAGCCCGGCTGCAGGCGTTCGAAGAACCAGATGCGTTGCTGCGCCGGCGACAGCGGCAGCGGTGCGTCGATCGACGTGCGGCGATGAATGCCGGTGCTGTCGTCGGCGTTCGCCGCCGGCGTGGCGCCACGCGTGGCCAGTTGCCGGAGCAACAGCTCGCGCTGCTGCGGCGTCAACCGCGCCAGGCGCGCGGACATCGCGCCGGAAGTCGGATCGCTGGGCTGGCTCATTGGACTGTCGCGCTGATCATGCGGTGGGCGACGCGTCGGCGAGCAACGCCTGGATCTGCGCGTCCGACAGGCCTTCGAGCTGGTCGAGCATGTCGGCCAGGGCATCGGCGCCGAGATGCTCCATGCGCTGCCGCGCCAGCAATTCGGCGAAGCCGGCAACGGTCGGCGCCTCGAACAGCGTGCGCAATCCGAGCTCGCCGCCGAACGCTCTCTGCACCCGGCTGATCAGCTGGGTCGCGAGCAGCGAATGGCCGCCGAGATCGAAGAAATCCTCATCGATGCCGACGCGTTCGACGCCAAGCACTTCCGCCCACAGGCGAGCCAGCGTGGCTTCT
>JBAZBG010000471.1:0-2639 GCA_041671585.1 Arenimonas sp.
GGCCACGCCCGCGCTCGGACCGTCCTTGGGCGTGGCGCCTTCGGGCACGTGCACGTGGACGTCGAACTTGTTGTGGAACTCGGGATCCAGGCCCAGTCGCTCGCTGCGCGAGCGCACAACCGTATGGGCCGCCTTCACCGATTCCTGCATGACGTCGCCGAGCTGTCCGGTGAGGATCAGTTGACCCTTGCCCGGCATCACCGACGCTTCGATCTGCAGCAAATCGCCGCCCACTTCCGTCCAGGCCAATCCGGTCACCAGGCCCACTTCGTTCTCGACCTCGGCGCGACCGAAATCAACGCGGCGCACGCCCAGGTATTTATCGAGGTTCTTCGAGGTGACCTGCAGCACCGGCGCCGCCTTGGCGCCCTTCTTGACGGCGCGCGGCCCGACCAGCGCGATTTCCTTGACCACCTTGCGCGCGATCTTGGCGATCTCGCGCTCCAGGTTGCGCACGCCCGATTCGCGCGTGTAGTAGCGAATGATGTCGCGCACCGCGGACTCCTGGATCTTCAACTCGCCTTCGTTCAAGCCATTGGCCTTGAACTGCTTGGCCATCAGGTAGCGCTCGGCGATGTTGAGCTTCTCTTCCTCGGTGTAACCCGGGATGCGGATGACTTCCATTCGGTCGAGCAAGGGGCCGGGAATGTTCAGCGAATTGGCGGTCGCCACGAACATGATCTCGGACAGGTCCAGGTCGACTTCCAGGTAATGGTCGTTGAAGCTGTGGTTCTGCTCGGGATCGAGCACCTCGAGCAGGGCCGACGACGGATCGCCGCGGAAATCCATGCTCATCTTGTCGATTTCGTCGAGCATGAACAGCGCGTTCTTGCTGCCGACCTTGCTCAGGTTCTGCACGATGCGCCCGGGCATGGAGCCGATGTAGGTACGTCGGTGGCCGCGAATCTCGGCCTCGTCGCGGACGCCGCCCAGCGACATGCGGATGAACTTGCGGTTGGTCGCCTTGGCGATGCTCTGGCCGAGCGAAGTCTTGCCGACACCAGGCGGGCCGACCAGGCACAGGATCGCGCCCTTCATCTGCTTCACGCGCGTCTGCACGGCAAGGTATTCAAGGATGCGGTCCTTCACCTTGTCCAGGCCGTAGTGATCGGCGTCCAGCACATGCTGCGCCGCCTTCAGGTCCTTGCGGATCTTGGTGCGCTTCTTCCATGGCACGCCCAGCAGCCAGTCCAGGTAGTTGCGCACTACCGTGGCTTCGGCCGACATCGGCGACATCTGCTTCAACTTGGCGAGTTCGGATTTCGCCTTCGATTCGACCGCCTTGGGCATGCCCGAGGCGGCGATCTTCTTGGCCAGCTCCTCCAGCTCGTTCGGCGCCTCGTCGAGGTCGCCCAACTCCTTCTGGATCGCCTTCATCTGTTCGTTGAGGTAGTACTCGCGCTGGCTGCGCTCCATCTGCGACTTGACCCGGCCGCGGATGCGTTTTTCGATCTGCTGCACGTCGATTTCACCGTCGACCAGCCCGATCAGGATCTCCAGGCGCTGCCCGACTTCCAGGGTTTCCAGCAACCGTTGCTTGTCGGCCAGGCGCGCACCCAGATGCGCGGCGATGGTGTCGGCGACGCGACCCGGATCGTCGATCCCGGCCAGGGTGGTCAGCAGTTCCGGCGGCAGTTTGCGGTTGGTCTTGACGTATTGTTCGAACAAACCCATCAGCGAGCTGAGCGTGACCGCCATTTCGCGTTCGTCGCGCTCGTAGTTGCTCTCCAACGTCATGCCGGTGGCGGTCAGCGCGCCGTCGTTGTCGCCGTAGCCATCGATGGCCACGCGCGCAACGCCTTCGACCAGCACCTTGATGGTGCCGTCGGGCAGCTTCAACAGTTGCAGGACGGTGGCCAGGGTGCCGACCGTGTACAGGTCCTCCTGGCCGGGGTCATCGACATCCGGGCTCTTCTGCGCGATCAGCAGAATCTGCTTGTCGGAGCCCATCGCGATATCGAGGGCCTTGATCGAGCGATCGCGGCCGACGAACAGCGGGATGACCATATGTGGGTAGACCACCACGTCGCGCAATGGCAGGACGGGCAGATCGATGCGGAGCGAGGTTTTGGTTTCCATGGCTTCTCCAATGGGCACGAACCCATCCACTTACAAGCACCATACGACGACTTTCGCCTAAACAAAAACGGGCCGGAAGGCCGGCCCGTCTCCAGTTCAGCTGCCGGCGGGCTTACTCCCCCGACGCGGCCCGGGGCGCGGCAACGGGGGTGTTGGTGTAGATCAGGTACGGTTCAGTCTGGTGGTTGATCACCGACTCGTCGACCACGACTTTGCTGACATTTTCCAGGGACGGCAGGTCATACATGGTGTCCAGCAACACCGATTCCATGATGGTGCGCAGGCCGCGCGCGCCGGTCTTGCGCTTGAGCGCCTTGCGGGCAATGGCCAGCAGTGCGTCGTGGCGGACTTCCAGCTCGACCCCTTCCATATCGAACAGTTTCTTGAACTGCTTGGTGATGGCGTTCTTGGGTTCGGTCAGGATGCGCACCAGTGCGTCTTCATTCAGCTCTTCAAGTGCGGCAACCACCGGCAAACGGCCGACAAATTCCGGGATCAGGCCGAACTTGATGAGATCTTCTGGTTCGACGTCGAACAACAGTTTGCTTACGTCCGCCTTG
>JBAZBG010000472.1:0-2637 GCA_041671585.1 Arenimonas sp.
TTGCGACGGCCGGTGCCGTAATTGTGCTGCTGCGAAGCCATGAGTGTCTGCCCTTAACCTTAGATGTCCAGAGCCTGCGGCTGCTGGGCGGTATGCGGATGGCTCGGGCCCTTGTAGACCTTGAGCTTGCTGTACATTGCGCGGCCGAGCGGATTCTTGGGCAGCATGCCCTTGACCGCCGTCTCGATGACGCGCGCCGGGTGCGCATTGAGCGCCTGGCCGAGCGTTTCCGACTTCATGTTGCCGATGTAGCCGGTGAACCGGTAGTACATCTTGTCGGTCAGTTTCTTGCCGGTGACGGCAATTTTTTCGGCATTGACGACGATCAGGTAATCACCTGCGTCCATGTGCGGAGTGAATTCGGGTTTGTGCTTGCCGCGCAAACGGCGCGCGAGTTCCGAGCACAGTCGTCCGAGGGTCTTGCCGGTGGCATCAACAACATACCAATCCTGCTTGACCGTCTCCGGCTTGGTGCTGACGGTCATGGCTTTCATGACGGGCTCCAAAGAAAATCGTGGGAAATAAGAAGCGGAATGATAAACGCTGGGCCGGGGCCGCGCAAGTCCTTCATTATCCGCGTGTTAGCATCCGGCCATGGTTGAAACGGCCGCCCCGGAAGCCCGCTCGAGCACGCCCTTGCTGGCGCTGGCCGACCAATGCGTTCAGTGTGGACTGTGCCTGCCGCACTGCCCGACCTACCGCCTGGACGCAACCGAAGCCGAGTCCCCGCGAGGCCGCATAGCATATATGAAGGCCGTGGCCGGCGGGCAACTCTCGCCGACCGCCCTTGGGGATCTGCATCTCGACCACTGCCTGGGCTGCCGCCGCTGCGAAAGCGTGTGCCCTGCCGGCGTCCAGTACGGCGCCTTGCTCGCTGGCGCGCGGGCGGAGCAATTCACCCGGAACCGGCCGCAAGCCGGCGATCGTCTGCGCGCCTGGCTGATGGCCTCGCCGCGCGCGCTGCGCTGGCTGCTCACCGCCTACCGCGCGCTGTACCCGATAGTGCCGAAGGCGTTGCGTTCATTGCCGAAGCCGCCCTCGGCCGGCCCTCCCATGGCTGCCACCGGCGACGCCACCGTCGCCCTGTTCGTCGGCTGCGTCGCCAATGCCTATGAGCTGCGGGCGCGCGCCGGGTTGCTGCAATTGCTGGCGGCGGCGGGGGTGAACGCTTCGATACCGGACGCCCAGACTTGCTGCGGGACGGCCGCGGTGCACGCCGGCGACGAGCAGGAGGTGGGCGCGCTGGCTGAAAGAAACCGCGCCGCCTTTATCGGCCGCGCGAAGGTTCTCAGCCTGGCCACCGGTTGCCAGGAAACACTCGCGGCCAGCCTGCGGGGCGTATCCGAGGTGGAAGACGCCCTCGCCTTCCTCGAACCGCATGGCAGCTCCCTGCACTTTCGTTCCGCCCGGGGACGGCGGGTGGCCCTGCACCTGCCCTGCTCCCAGCGCAGCGTGACCCGGAGCGACGGGGCGCTGCGCCGGCTGCTGGCGAAGGTTCCGGATCTGGAGCTGATCGACTTGCCCGACACTGGCTGCTGCGGCGCGGCCGGGCTGCACATGCTCAAGGAACCCGAGCGCGCGGCCGCCCTTCGCGCACCCTTGCTGCAATCGCTGGCAAAATCCGGTGCGCAGGAATTGTTGTCGGCCAATATCGGTTGCCGCCTGCACCTGGCCAACGCCAGCTCCCTACCGATCCGCCACCCCATCGAATTCCTGGCCGAACATCTCGCATGACCCACAGCCGCCACTACTCCGCCCTGGATCGCATGATCATCGCCGCGCAACGCAGTCTGGATGCGGCGGCCGGCTCCGCGGTCGCCGAACGCGCCAATCCTGGCGCTCCTGAGCCCGATGTGGAGATGAGCCCAAAGGCGCGCCGTCACGCCGCCGGGCTGATGCGCGTGAACCACACCGGCGAAGTCTGCGCGCAGGCCTTGTACGTCGGCCAGGCGGCGGTCGCGCGTGACGACGTAACGCGTGAGCAGTTGCTCGCCGCTGCGCAGGAAGAAACCGATCATCTGGCGTGGTGCGGCGACCGCTTGCGCGAGCTGGACAGCCACCCCAGCGTGTTCAATCCACTGTGGTATGCCGGCAGTTATGCGATCGGGTTCGCGGCCGGACTGCGCGGCGATGGCTGGAACCTTGGCTTCGTCGTCGAGACGGAACGGCAGGTCGAGGCCCACCTGGCCGAACACCTGAAGACGCTGCCCGCCGAGGACCTGCGCAGCCGCGCCATCGTGGAAACCATGAAGGCCGACGAGGCTCGCCACGCCGACAACGCCCAGGCCGCCGGCGCCCGCCGCCTGCCACGGCCGATTCCCAGCCTGATGGCGCTAAGCGCGGCCATCATGAAAACCATCGCCTACCGCATCTAACCGCGGAACTTGTAGGAGCGGCTTCAGCCGCGATAGCTCTTACCCCAGAAAAACCTGTGAAAGCTATCGCGGCTGAAGCCGCTCCTACAGGTTCGCCAAGAGCTATCGCGGCTGGCTTCTAACAGACGAATGTCTGGCCAGCCGCTCCTACAGGGGCTAGTCGACGAGGTTGCGGCCGTGGAAGAGTTCTTCGATTTCGCGGCGCAGTTGCATCTCGACCCGTGAACGATCCTTGAAGCTGAGGTTCTTGGCCTTTTCCTCG
>JBAZBG010000473.1:0-2628 GCA_041671585.1 Arenimonas sp.
GGCTGGGCCTGGCTTCGATCAACCTCGATTCCAACGGTCACATCTCCAAGGGCACGGCCAAGATGAACGACAGCTACTCGTCGTATTGGTCCAGTGACGCCAACGAAGCCCCGCACGTCATGTGCCAGGAAGTCGGTCACACGTTTGGCCTCGGCCATACCAGCGAAGACGGTTCTTCCCAGGGCACCTGCATGGACTATTCGACCAGCCCGAACAGCACCTCGCCGAACAGTCACGACTACGACCAGCTGAGCACCATCTACGGGCACACCGACAGCTACAACAGCTACAGCACGAGCGCCGCCTTCAGCGCCAATCGCGCCCAGAACGAGATGGCGGGATCGGTTCCACTCGGCGCGCTGGTGCGCCGGGGCCATTTCTCGGAAACCTATGTTGCGCCCGATGGCCACGGTGGGCTGTGGATCCATCATGTGCGGCTGGCGCCCGGCTTCGAGCATGAACACGCGGATTGATTTCGCTATCGGCGGGAGTTTCTTCCGCGACTGAAGTAAACGCCGGACCCAGGTCCGGCGTTTTTTATGGGCGCTTGATGCGCATCGATCGGAGGGCGTCGCTCAAATTCGCAGGAGGAAGACCACCGACATCACGGTTCCGGCCGCCGCCGCCAGATAGACCAGCACGGCCACGATTGCATCCTGGCGCAGGCCGAAGTCATGCGCCGTCACCCGCAGGCGATGCGCGGCATGCCACAGAAACAAGGTGATGACGGCGAGCAGGAACAGCTTGCCCAGCCAGTGCGCGGCAAACGCATGCGCCTGCGCGTAGCTGAAAAGGTCTGGCGCCCGGCCGAGTGCGACGAGCAGGAACAGCAGCACCAGCACCGGCGCCAGGAACGCGGCCAGCGTGCCCCCGGCGGCGAACAGGCTCCAGAAGATCGGTTTGTTGGACTTGGCCATGGCCCTATCGGACTCCCGCGAAATACAGCACCAGCACCGACGCCAGGATCCAGGCCAGGTAATGCGCGGCCACGATGAACTTGCCCGGCAGGAACTCTTCGCCGATCTGCACGGGCATCGCTTTTGGCGTGACGTTGAACCAGCTGGTGGTGTTGTGCAGCGCGAATGCCAGGATCACCAGCAGCCCGAGCGCGCTCCATGGACCCTGGAGCGCCGCCAGGAAGGATTCCCACGCGGCCTGGCCCCGTGACAGATGCAATACGGCGCATAGCAGCAACAACGCAAACGCACCGATGAAGATGCAGGTTATTTCGCGCGACATGTAGCGCAGGTAGCGCGGATGCTTGAAATACCAACGCGTCTTCGACACCTCGCGCACGAACGGCCGACGGCTCATGGCTTGCCTCCCGGCAACAGGTGCTCCTTGAACCAGTCCAGCGTGCTGGCCACCTTGACCTGCTGCAGCGCGCCGGCCGGATCCACGGCTTTCGGGCAGACCTCGGAACAGGCGCCGACGAACGAGCACTGCCAGACACCCTCGTCGCTGGCGATGACGTCCTGCCGCTCGTCCCGCCCACCGTCGCGCGAGTCCTGGTTGTAGCGGTGCGCCAGGGTGATTGCCGCCGGACCGAGGAACAAGGGCGACAAGGCGTATTCCGGGCATGCGGCATAGCACAGCATGCAGTTGATGCACATGGAGAACTGCCGGTACTTCATCAATTGCGCCGGGGTCTGCTTGTATTCGCCCTCGGCAATGGACTTGTCCTGTTTCGGGATCAGGTAGGGCTTGACCCGCTTGAGTTTGTCGATGAAATCGTCCGCGACCGTGACCAGGTCGCGTTCGATCGGGAAATTCGCCAGCGGCTCGACGCGGATCACGCCGTCGTAATTGCGCAGGAACGCGTGGCATGACAACTTCGGCTCGCCGTTGATCATCATGCCGCAACTGCCGCACACCGCCATATGGCACGACCAGCGATAGTTCAACGTGGGGTCGATGCTTTCCTTGATGGCGTTGAGCGCGTCGAGCACGACCCACTCTTCCCGGCAGGTCACTTCATAGCGCTGGAAATGCGGCTCGGTGTCCGTTTCCGGGTTGTAGCGCAGCACGTCCAGGTGAACCAGGCGGTCGCTCACTTGTGTCCTCCCGAATAATCGCGCACGCCCGGCGGCGACTTGGTGATCACCACGTCCTGGTAGTCCAGTCGCGGCGCGGCCAGGCCCTGGTAATAGACCATGCTGTGGCGCAGGTAGGCCTGGTCGTCGCGCTCGACGAAATCCAGCCGCTGGTGCGCGCCGCGCGATTCCTTGCGCGCGAGCGCCCCGACCGTCAGCGCCTCTGCGCAATCGAGCATGCAGCCGAGCTCCAGCACCTGGAACAAATCCGTATTGAACACGTTGCTCTTGTCGTTCAATACCACCTTGCGGTAGCGCTGGCGCAGCTCGGAAATCTTGCTCACCGCTTCCTGCAGGCCGGCCTCGGTGCGATAGATGCCGACGTTCTTTTCCATCGTATCCATCATTTCCTTGCGCAGTCCGGACATCGACTCGGTGCCGTCGGTGCGCGAGAACAGCTCGCGGATGCGCGCCTGCGATTCCTCGGCGCGCGCCTGCAGCGCTGCCGCGTTGGCGGCGGGCAGCGTCTTGAGATGCGCGATCGCCGACATCGCCGCGCTCTTGCCGAACACCAACAGCTCCACGAGCGAATTGG
>JBAZBG010000474.1:0-2628 GCA_041671585.1 Arenimonas sp.
CGATCTGCAACAACACCACCGGCAGGTCGCCGGAAATCGCCTGTCCCCACAAACCCGACTGACCCCGGCGATTCTTGATCAGGACGCCGGCATCGGCGCGCAGCGCCGGCGTGGCGAACAGGATCGAACCTGCCATGCGCTCGTATAGCTGCGCATCGGCCTGCGACGCGTTGAGTTGCCGCAGCAACACCTGGCTATGGGTCCATGCCAGGTCGAACACGCGATCGGCGAGCCGCCGGTCGTGATACTTCTCGATCAGGCCCAGGCAGGCGTCGCGACTGTCGCTGACTCCGTTGACCACATCGATGGTCGCCGCCTGCTCGGGCTCCAGCGTGATCCGGCAGCGGATGGCCACGATCGGGTCGAGCACCGAGCCTTCGGAATTGGACAGCGTGTCTTTCGACATCGCCGCTGGTCGCGCGACGTTGTTGCCGCGACCCAGGAACTGCGAGCGGTCGGTTTCGTAAGACACGGAGTCGACTTCGGCATCGTGGACTGCCATCAGGTGACACATCCAGGGCACGTGCTCGTGTTCCGAACGCGGGCGGCGCGTACACACGATCGCCTGTAGCGGCTTCACCAATTCGGTCTGCACGAAAAGTTTGCTGAAGGCCGGATGCAGCGCGTCGGAGATGGCCGGCGCCAACACGACTTCCGCGTAGCTGGTGATCTCGATCGTCCGTCGTGTCCGCGAACGATTGACGATGGTAGTGCGGCGAAGTTCGATGTCGTCTTCTGGCGACACGACGATCTCGGCGTGGATGTCGTAGTCCTTCTCGCGCGTGCGGAACTCGACGCGGGCGTCGGAAAATATGGCCTCGTAGCTCGCTGTCTTCTTCAGCGATGGCTGGTGCGATGTCGACCAGAACTCGCCGGTGGCGACATCGCGCAGGTAACAGAAGGTGCCCCAGTTGTCGCTGGTGCTGTCTTCCTGCCAACGGGTCACGGCGATGTCGCGGCAACGGCTGTAGCCGCTGCCGGCGCTGCTCACCATCACGTGGTAACGGCCATTGGAAAGCAGCTGCACGGCCGGGCGGCTGGTGTCGGGATCGGTGAGCACGCGCAGCTTGGTCTCGGCCACCCGCGATGCCGAGCTCAGCGCCGGGAATTCGGCGGAATGCAGGAACTGCGCGGCCGCCTTCGGCACCCGCTCCTGCAACAGCAGCACGGTCGCCTGGAATCGCGGGTCGGATTCGAAGCGCTTCTGCATCGGCTGGTCGAGTAATGCGGACGCCAGCGACAGCAGGCTCATCCCCTGGTGGTGGGCCATGAACGAACGGATGATCGCACTCGGCTGTCCGCGCGGCAGCCGCGCCGGCGTGTAGTCGACCGCTTCGTACATGCCCAGCCGGCCTTCCACGCCCTCCTCGGAAAGCCGCTGCAGGTTTTCGCAGGCCTCGACCGGCGCCACCAGCAACGCCAGCGTCGATGCGTACGGTGCAATCACCATGTCTTCGGAAAGCCCGCGCTTCAGGCCCAAGCCCGGCACGCCGAACGCGCGGTACTGGTAAGTGAGATGCACATCGACCGTGTTGTAACCCGACTCGGATACGCCCCACGGCACGCCGCGTTGTTGCCCGTACTCGATCTGCCGTGCGACCGCGGCCTTGCAGGTCTGGTCGAGCAGAGTGCCCTCGAAAGTCGGCATCACCAGGTTCGGCATCAGGTATTCGAACATCGAGCCGCTCCACGACAGCAGCACCGGATCGCCACCGGTCGTGGTCAGCAGGCGGCCGAGCGTGAACCAACCCTCCTGCGGCAACTTGCACTGGGCGATGCCGACGAAACTGGCCAGGCGCGATTCCGATGCAAGCAAGTCGTAGTAGCTCGCGTCCAGGCGACGGTCCTGCACGTTGTAGCCGATCGACAACAAGTGACGCGTGGCGTCGTACAGGAAGTCGTACTGCATCTGGGCGAAGTCGCTGGCCTGCTGCGCAAGACGCTCGATCTCGGCGATTCGTTGCGACGCGCGTTCCCGCGCCAGCTCGATCGCCGACTGCAGTTCGGAAGGCCAATCCGAGGCGTCCATCCTGGACAGCTCGCGCAAGGTCGGAATCGCCGCGGAGGCGTCATCCGGATGCGGCAGCGGCGCATCGCGGGTCGGGAATCCTGCCGTCTCCTTTGCGCCCAGCCAGGGCGTGTGGTGCGCCAGGTCGTCGACGGCGTCCTGGACCTGCCAGACCAACGCCTGCGCCCAATAGCTCGCTTCGGCGGACTGATCGATTCTCGGATCGGCCAGTAGCCCGCGGGCGAGTTCGGAGATGCGCTGCAGGTATTGACCCGCCGCACCCAGGGACCGTGGCAGCGTCTTCCCGGTTTCCTCGAGCGCCGCGCGCAGCTTGAGGACGCTTGGCGGCGTCGTGCCAACGCCGGGCGCGCGCTCGACCAGCTCCAGTGTATCGACCAACCCAGGCAACAGCCGCGCGCTCAGCAGGCGTTCGTCGGCCAGGTCGAGCAGCCCCGGCCGCAGGGTGAGCAGGTGTCCGGCCAGGTTGCCGCTGTCGACCGAGGACACGTAGCGCGGCGACAAGGGCAGCAAGGTCTGCGTGTCGTACCAGTTGTAGAAGTGGCCGCGATAACGCTCCAGGGCCAGCATGCTGCCGAGCGTGTTCGCGGTCCGGTCCAGCA
>JBAZBG010000475.1:0-2626 GCA_041671585.1 Arenimonas sp.
TGCGCAGCGGCCTGACCTTGCTGGAGATCGCCGCAGAACTGGCGGCCGGCGAAGGCGGACAAATCACCGAGGCCACGCTCGCGCAGGTGCTGGCCGATCGCACCCGTCGCTTCGACAAGCAGGGCGAACAATTCTTCGACCAGATCTCCGCCTTGCACAAATCGGTGCGCAGCTCCAATCCCGACGCGGCGCTGTATTGGCTGGCACGCATGCTCGACGGTGGTTGTGATCCGAACTACCTGGCCCGGCGCATGACCCGGATGGCCGTCGAAGATATCGGCCTGGCCGATCCGCGCGCGCTGCAGATGGCGCTGGAAGCCTGGGCTGCCTATGATCGCCTGGGCAGTCCCGAAGGCGATCTCGCCCTGGCGCAACTGGTTATCTACCTGGCGACCTGTGCGAAGTCCAACGCAGGCTACGTGGCTTTCAACGATGCCAAGAGCGACGTGCGCGAACACGGCACCCAGGAAGTTCCGCTGCATCTGCGCAATGCGCCGACGCGATTGATGAAAGAACTGGGCTACGGCAGCGGGTATCAGTACGACCACGACGCCGAAGGCGGCGTCGCCCTTGGTCAGACCGGATTTCCCGACGCGATGGGCGAGCGCGTGTATTACCAGCCTGTGGAGCGCGGCCTGGAAATCAAGCTCAAGGAAAAACTGGACCGCCTGCGCGAAGCGCGTGGCAAGGCCAGGGGCAAGCCCTGAATCGGCTCACGCCGGGCCGTCGATCTCCCCGAATTCGGTTGGCTGTCGGGCGTAGAACAAATGCAACTGCTCGCTGCGCAGTAGTTCCAGCAACTGGTCGGCCTGCGCCTGGCTGACCATGAATTCGACCAGCACCGGGACTTCGCCGGCCAGCTCGAAGAAATGCTGCTCGTGGACCTTGCCCTGCCGGCCGAATCCCGCAATCGCGCGAAATGCCGAACCGCCCTGGATGCCCATCTTTTTGGCGTGATCGAGCAACCACTCGTAGACGAGCAGGCCGTGGTGCTTGCGGTTCTCGTAGGTGTAGAGGCGCAGGTGGACGCCGGTCATGGCGCGGCTCCCGGGGCGCTGTTGTACAGCCAGCCTATTGCCGCGATTCCACCCAGGGTTGCCAGCAAGGACAGGGCCAGATGGGCAAAAATCAGAACGCCCGCCCAAAGATATTCTGCGCGCAGGACCAGCGTCACCGTTTCGGCGGAGAACGTGGAAAACGTCGTCAGACCGCCCAGGAATCCCGTCGTTACCGCCAAGCGGACCGTCGGCGGCAGACTCTCGAATTGGGCAAAGAAACCCATCGCCAGCCCAATCATCAAGCCGCCCAGGACGTTGGCCGCCAGCGTGCCCAGCGGCAGCGTAGGAAATACCGGATTCAGGGCCTGGCCCAGCACCCAGCGCAGCAAGGCGCCCAGGCCGGCGCCGACGAAAATGGCGAGTGCTGAAAAGGCATCCACGTACTTTTTCCCTGAGTTGAGGAAGACACGAGGGCAGGGCATGTCGTCTGGACCACGGCCACACCTGCATGTACCCGGAATTCCGGGTGCGAGGGCATCATCAGCCGTGGGCGGCGGGCGCGCAACCCATCCCCAGCTTGCTTCCTGCATGGCGTGGGCTTAGCCTGCGGCCTCTACTCCGGGGGGATGAACATGCGTGTTTTCATTGCGGGTTTGCTTGGGGGATTTGTTCTTTTCATGTGGGGCTTCGTGGCGCACACGCTGCTGCCAATAGGCAACATGGGCGTCGGCCAGCCGGCAGCGGAAGAACCGGTGCTGTCGGTCCTTCGCGACAATCTGCCGAGCGAAGGCGTGTACATGGTTCCCGGCCTGGCGCCGGAGAAAATGTCCGACGAGGCCGCCGTCAAGGCCTATTCGGAAAAGGCCAAGGCCAACCCTTACGCCTTCATCGTCTACCAGCCGCAGGGCGTGGACGGCATGGAGATGACCGATAACCTGATCAAGCAACTCGTGTCCGACACCTTGGCCGCGTTTATTGCGGCTTTTGTCCTGGCTCTGGGCGCGTTTGGTTTCGCCAAGCGCGTGCTGGTCTCGGTGTTGCTGGGCCTGTTCGCCTGGCTGACGATCAGCTTTCCGTACTGGAACTGGTATCGCTTCCCGATGGAATTCACGGTAGCCAACTTGCTTGAACAGGTGCTTGGCTGGCTGTTTGCCGGCATGGCCATCGCCTGGTGGCTCGGTCGCCGCGGACGCTGATCCGCTTTTCGTTGCGGCAAGTGGCGGGACGCGGTGATAATTCCGCGTCCCGTTTCATTTTTGGAATGCCCCGATGCTCGATCCTGCCCTCCTGCGCGGCCAATTGGCCGACACCGCTGCGCGCCTGAAGGCTACGCGTGGCTTCGATCTGGATACCGCTGCTCTGGAGTCGCTCGAATCCGAGCGCAAGCAACTGCAGAACCGCACCCAGGAATTGCAGAACCTGCGCAACACGCGCTCCAAGGCCATCGGCCAGGCGAAAGGCAAGGGCGAGGATGTTTCCGTGCTGATGGCCGAAGTCGCAGGATTGGCCGATGAGCTGAAAGCCTCCGAAGCCCGGCTCGACCTCCTGCGCGCGCAATGGGATGCCGTCGCGCTCGGCATTCCCAATATGCCGCATGAATCGGTGCCGATGGGCAGCGACGAGTCGCA
>JBAZBG010000476.1:0-2625 GCA_041671585.1 Arenimonas sp.
TCATGTCGCACCTGCGTTTCGTGGTGCACGTGGCCCGCGGCTACCAGGGCTACGGCCTGGGCATGGGCGACCTGATCCAGGAAGGCAATATCGGCCTGATGAAGGCGGTCAAGCGTTTCGACCCCGAACAGGGCGTGCGCCTGGTCAGCTTCGCCGTGCACTGGGTGCGCGCGGAGATGCACGAATTCATCCTGCGCAACTGGCGCATCGTCAAGGTCGCCACGACCAAAGCGCAACGCAAGCTGTTCTTCAACCTGCGCAAGTCCAAGAAGCGTCTGGGTTGGATGAGCGCGGCCGAACGCAGCGCCGTGGCCAAGGACCTCAATGTGTCCGAGCGCGAAGTGTTGGAAATGGAATCGCGCCTGTCCGGTCGCGACGTCGGTTTCGATGCGCCCGCCGACCAGGACGACGACCACGCCCCGCCGTCGCCGGCCGCCTACCTGATCGACCACAACGACGATCCGGCGCTGACCTACGAACGCGACAATCACGAGGAAGGCCAGCTCGAACTGCTGCGCGAAGGTTTGTCCGACCTCGACCCGCGTTCGCGCGACATCCTCAAGCGCCGTTTCCTGGGCGAGCCGAAGGCGACGCTGCAGGAGCTGGCCGACGAGTACGGCGTGTCCGCCGAACGCGTGCGCCAGATCGAAGCGAACGCGCTGAAGAAAATGCGGGCCCTGTTCGCAGCGTAAGATGCGCCCGCGGGCCTGCCCGCATTCAGAGGGCGCTTTCTTGGACGATGCCGGTGCGGTTCCCGAAGTCGACGCGGTAATTACCTGGGTCAACGGCGCCGATCCATTGCATCGGCGCAAACTGCAGGCATTCCTGCACGAAACCGGCAGCGGCAATATGGCCGCCGCCGACCCGACCCGATTCAGCGATTGCGGCGAGATCGACTACTGCGTCGCCTCGCTGCTGCGCTTCGCGCCCTGGCTGCGCACCATCTTCATCGTCAGCGACGAGCAGACGCCTGCGCTGATCGAGCGCCTGCGCGGCACGCCCTACGAGCCGCGCGTGCGCGTGGTCGATCACCGGGAAATCTTCCTCGGCTTCGAGCAATTCCTGCCGACCTTCAGCAACCGCGCGATCGAATGCGTGATGTGGCGCATCCCGGGCCTGGCCGATCGCTTCCTCTATCTCAACGATGATTTTCAGTTGATCCAGGCGGTGGCGGCCGAGGATTTCTTCCGCAACGACGGCATCGTCCTGCGTGGCGCCTGGCGCGCCGCCAGCGACCGGCGCTGGGGCCAGCGCCTGAAGTCGGCAGTGGCACGATGGGTACCGTCGATAGCGGCAGCCGCGGCGACGGCCCGGCCGGGCAATCACATCGCGCAGGAACTGTCGGCGCGCATGGCCGGTTTCAGCGACCAGTATTTCCAGGTGCCGCATCTGCCGCACCCGATGCGCAGGTCGATGCTGGCGCGCTATTTCGCGGAACATCCGGAACAGCTGGCGAACAACGTGCGCCATCGCTTGCGTTCGACCGAACAATTCCTGACCACCAGCCTGGCCAGCCATCTGGAACTCGCGGCCGGCAGCGCGACCATCGACAATCGCTTGCGTACGCTGCGCCTGAAACCGTCGTCGCATTCGCTGTCGACGCTCAGGCGGGAGCTGGGCGCGGCCGATGCCGATGCCAACGTGGCATTCGCCTGCGTGCAAAGCGTGGACCAGGCCGACGAGCCGACGCAGAGATTCATATTTGATTGGCTGGACCGGCGCATCGGCAAACCGATGGAAGTCTTCAGCCCTTCTAGGAGCGGCTTCAGCCGCGATGCTCCCCTCTTGTAGGAGCGGCTTCAGCCGCGATGCTTCCGCCACAACAGCTATCGCGGCTGAAGCCGCTCCCACAGTGTGTCCCGGCGTCAGTCGCGCGTGTCCTCACCGCCGACGATGATTCGCGCATTGCGCTGGTAGCTGAAATACGACCAGGCCCAGTCGACGAGCACCACCAGGCGATTGCGAAAGCCGATCAGGAAAAACAGGTGGGCGGTCAGCCAGAACCACCAGGCCAGCAGCCCGGACAACTTCAGCGGGCCGAAATCCACGACCGCCGCCATGCGGCCGATGGTGGCCAGGTTGCCGTAGTCGCGATAACGAAAATCGGTCGGCGCGCGTTGCGCCACGCGCGCGCGAATGGCCGCCGCGGCATGCGCGCCCATCTGCTTCGCCGCCGGCGCGGTGCCGGGCACCGGCTTGCCGTCGGCCTGGCTGACGCTGGCCAGGTCGCCGACGATGAATACTTCCGGATGGCCGGGCAGGCTCAGGTCCGCGGCCACCTTGATTCGGCCGACGCGATCATGCTCTCCGGGCAGTTGCCGACCGAGCGGCGACGCGGCGACGCCAGCCGCCCAGAGCACGGTGCGGCTGGCGATGGTGTTGTCGCCGAGCGTGACGCCGTGGGCGCCGATATCGGTGACCGGCTGGCCGGTGTGCACCAGCACGCCGAGGCGTTCGAGCTGCCTGCGCGCGCTTTCCGATAGCGAGGGCGACATCGCCGACAAGACGCGCGGTCCGGCTTCCAGCAAATGGATTTGCGCGGCGCGCGGATCGCAGCGGCGAAACTCCCGCGGCAAGGTATGCCGGGCAATCTCCGCCAGGGTGCCGGCCAATTCCACGCCGGTC
>JBAZBG010000477.1:0-2620 GCA_041671585.1 Arenimonas sp.
GCTGAAGCCGCTCCCACAAGGTATTGGCTAGAACAGCGCGTCGCGCAGTTTGAACCAGGCCATCGCGGCGACCAGCAGCGGGGTGCGGAAGGCGCGGCCGCCGGGGAAGGGCCGGTGCTTGATGCCGGCGAATACGTCCAGGCGTCCAGCCTGGCCGCGAATGGCTTCAGCAATGATGCGTCCGGCCAGGCCGGTGGCGGCAATGCCGTGGCCGGAGAAACCCTGCGCGAAATAGACGTTGCTGCCCAATCGGCCCCAGTGCGGCGCCCGGTTCATGCTGATGTCGACGAAGCCGCCCCAGGCGTGTTCCAGTTTTACGTCGGCCAATTGCGGGAACACCCGCGTCATGCGGCGCAACATCGTGCGGCGCAGGTTCGGTGGCGGCAGCGTGGAATAGCTTGCCCGTCCGCCAAAGAGCAGCCGGTGGTCGCGGCTGAGCCGGAAATAATCCAGTGCCCAGTTGATGTCGGCGACCGCCATGTCGTTTCGGATCAAGGATCGGGCGCGTTCGGCGCCGAGTACTTCGGTGGCGGCGATGTAGGTGCCCACGGGCATGATCATCGCGTCGAGTTCGGGCGCGACCCCGCGCACGTAGGCATTGCCCGCCAGCACAGCGAAATCGCCGTGCACCTCGCCGCTTGCCGTCCGCAGCACCGGCTTGTCGCCACGCTGCAGTTCGATCACTTCGGATTCTTCAAAAATCCGCACGCCGAGTTTCAACGCGGCGCGGGCCAGGCCCAGCGTGTACTTCAGCGGCTGCAGATGGCCGCTGTTCGGGTCGAACAGCGCACCCAGGTAGCGATCGCTGGCGAGCTG
Source organism: Arenimonas sp. (assembly GCA_041671585.1). Classification (GTDB taxonomy): domain Bacteria; phylum Pseudomonadota; class Gammaproteobacteria; order Xanthomonadales; family Xanthomonadaceae; genus Arenimonas. The sequence goes on from JBAZBG010000477.1 coordinate 817, forward strand.
TTCGCGCAGTTGTTCGCGCTCCCACCATTGCACTTCATAACCGTGGTTCTCCGCGAGGTCCCGTTGCCAGGCTTTCAACTCGACCACCTGCCGCGGCTTCAGCGGCACGTGGGCGTGCCCGGCGCGCCAATCGCAATCGATGTCATACCTGGCGCAGCGCTCGTGGATCATGCGCACGCCTTCCAGCGACCAGTCGAACAGGCGGCGCGAGTCGGCCATGCCGATCAGCGCGGCGAGCTTTGACTGGTCGCAGCTGTAACCGAAGATGGCCTGTCCGCCGCTGCGGCCGGAAGCGCCCCAGCCAACGCGTCGTCCCTCCAGCACGACAACGCTCAGCCCGGCTTCGGCCAGTTCGATGGCGGTCGATAATCCGGTCAGGCCGGCGCCAAGGATGCAGACGTCGGCCGTGTGCCGGCCTTCGAGCCGCGGCTGCTGCGGCAGCGGTGTCGCCGTCGCTTCGTACGCGGTGCTGGGTCGGTCGGTGGCGGCACGCAGGGTGCCGGGAGCGACCTGCGACAGCGCGCCTGGAATCGTTCCGGCCATCGCAGTCAAACCTGGCGCAGGTACCAGTCGTATTCCAGCGTCGTCACTTCGGTGTAGAAACTGCGCATCTCCTTGAGCTTCTGCTGGCCGAAGATGTGCTGGAATTCGTGGCCGAACGCAGTCTTGACGAAGTCGCTGGCCATGAAGTCCTGGATGGTGTCGCGCCAGAACAGCGTGCGTGCTTCGGTCTGCTCGTAGGCATTGCCGACGATCGGCGGGCCCGGATCGCCCTTGCTTTCCAGGCCATGCAACATGCCCGCCAGCACGGCGGCGGCCACCAGGTACGGATTGGCGTCGGCGCCGGCGATGCGATGCTCGATGCGGATGTTGGCTGGGTCACTGTGCGGAATGCGCATGGCTACGGTGCGATTGTTGAAGCCCCAGCAATCGTTCAGCGGCACGAAGGCATTGAGCACGAAGCGCCGGTAGCTGTTGGCGTGCGGGGCGAACATCAGCATGCAATCCTTCGACACTTGCTGCAGCCCGGCCACGGCATGGCGCAAGGTGTCGCTCGGCGCTTCCGGCGTGCACGCGAAAATATTGTTGCCATCCTTGTCGAGCACACTGACATGGACGTGCGTGCCACTGCCTGCCTGGTCGACGAACGGCTTGGCCATGAAGCTGGCGATCATGCCCTGGCGTTCCGCGATCGCCTTGATCGCGCGCTTCAGATAGATGGCGTCGTCGCAGGCGCGCACGGCATCGCTGCGATGCTTGAGATTGATTTCGAACTGGCCCGGCGCATATTCGGCGACGGCGGTGTCGGCCGGAATCTGCTGGATGCGGCAGGCGTCCGCGACCGCGTCGGTGAAGTCCTGGTAGTCGTTCAAGTCCTGCATGTAATACACCTGGGTGCTCAGGTTGCGCACGCCGGTCGCCGGATTCACCGACGTCTGCGGACGACCATCGACGGTGAGGTCGCCATCGAGTAGATAGAACTCCAGCTCGACTGCGATCACCGGGGTCAGGCCCTTGTCGGTGAATTTCTGCACGACGCGCTTGAGCACTTCGCGTGGATTGGCGGCGAACGCGCCACCCTTGGCGTCTTCCATGCTCAGCAACACTTGCGCCATCGGCCGCTCCTGCCACGCGATCGGACGCAGGGTTCCGGGAATTGGACGGCAAATGCGATCCTCGTCGCCGATGGCATAACCCAGGCCGGTTTCTTCGACGGTGTTGCCGGTGATGTCGGTGGCGATCAGCGACATCGGCAGGCACACGCCGTTGGCATACACTTTGTCGAGCGCATCGCGGGTGATGC
>JBAZBG010000478.1:0-2619 GCA_041671585.1 Arenimonas sp.
CGCCGATGCCGCGATTGACGAAGGTGGTGGTGGCGCCGCGCGCGCCGGTATCCAGGACCGGCACGTTGCGATACAGGCGCGACATGAAGTCCTTGGTCTTGGCCAGGTCGCCCTTGCTCTGCGCGGCCGCGTAGGTCCACGCCGCCAGATAATTCCAGCGCGCGCCGCCGGAGGTCTTCGGGTTCGGCGTGATCACCGAAACATCCGGACGGACCAAGTCGTTCCAGTCTCGAATATTTTTCGGGTTGCCCTGGCGCACCAGGAACACGATGGTCGAGCGATACGGCGTGCTGTTCTCGGGTAACCGCGTCTGCCAGTCGGCCGGCAGCAGCCTGCTTCGCAGCGCAATCGAATCGATGTCGGCGGCCAGCGCCAGCGTGACCACGTCGGCATCGAGACCGTCGATGACCGCCCGCGCCTGCTTGCCGGAACCGCCATGCGAGGCCTGCACGCGCAGCTCGTCGCCCGTCTGCGCGCGCCACTGCGCGGCGAATTCACGATCGACATCCTGATAGAACTCGCGGGTCGGATCGTAGGAAACGTTGAGCAGCACCACGTCGCGGGCGACGCCGGCACTGCTGAGCAATATCAGCACGCTGGCGACAAGAAGTCGGCGGAGAGGGGTCATGCGGCGGGAGCCTGGTTGGGTTCGGCGACGAGGGCGGCCTGGGAAAGCGTGGCCTGGGCCAGCTGGCGCAGGCTGCGTTGGTCGATGACCTCGGACATGGCGTCGCGGACATCGCCCATCAGCAGGCGCAGCGCGCAGCTGTCCGGGTCGATGCAGTCGTCGCAGGGGCGGTACGCGGTGACGCTGGCGCAGCGGATCGGCGCGATTGGGCCGTCGATGATGCGCACGATGTCGCCGACCATGATCTGGTCGGCCGGCCTGGCCAGACTGTGCCCGCCAACGATGCCGCGGCGGCTGTCGACCAGGCCGGCATTGCGCAGTTCAACCAGGATGGTTTCCAGGAATTTTTCCGGCACTTTCGCTTCCTGCGCGATCTTCCGCGCCTGCAGCCGCGCCGGCTGGGCCAAGGCCAGGGCGCAGAGGGCGCGGAGCGCGTATTTGGCCTTTTTCGATAGCATTGCCAGGAATCGTCCTTAATCCACACTGACTTTATAGGATTTAACCTTTCAGCCTGTCAAGGGCTTTCGGGCAGCAGCTCATGGCGGCTGGAAATGACGTTCTGACCGATCGCCATGTCGCGCAGCGCCTCGCGCACTTGGCACTGTTCCGACGCTGGCAGATGGTCGGCAAAACTGAAGTCGCCAGCGGGATGGAATTCGTGCAGTGACATCGGCCGATTATCCATGGCCGCGCGTCAGTGAAATGAACCGCAGGTCACCCGCGATTCAGGCTCCACCCTTCCTGCCCGCGACCCTTGTCGTAGGAGCGGCTTCAGCCGCGATGAATGCGCCGAGGTGCCCCAGCGCGTTCATCGCGCCACCAACCACAGCAGGCCCGCAACTGCGCCAATAACCACCAGCGCCGGCACCGCAATCCTGAAATCCGCCGACGAAGGCAGGCAGGCCGAAACCAGCGCCCCGACCACCCACGCGTGCAGGAAATACACGGCGCCGGACGCCGGCGCCATCAAGCCGGCGGCCCAAGCCAGCGCCAGCGGCGCCAGCAGCAGCGGCGCCAGCGCGATCGGCACGGCGCGAAAGATGCCGGCGCGAAAGGTCACCGAGCCCAGGCGCCAACCGTGTGAGGTGCGTTGCGGCACCAGCGAGGGAAAGGCCGGTTTGGCGAACAGCAGCAGCGCCGTCAGATAGTGCGCCAGCTCGTGCGCCAGTGTGCCGGGCAAGGCGATCAATGCGTATGGCCACATGCCCAGGCGATGGCAGGCACGGATCAGTGCCAGGGCAGCGAACGCCACCGCGACATCGGTCGAAGACAAAGCCTCAAGCCGCGTCGCAGCCCAAGCCCACCCGCCCATAGCGCCCGCGATTTCGATCATCCCGCATCCTACAACGCACGAATGTTGGAGCGGCTTTAGCCGCGATGCTTTCGTGGCAAGCAATCGCGGCTAAAGCCGCTCCTACAAGAGCGTGACGTTTAATCGGCGGGGACGGTGCGGGTTTTGGCCCATTCGCGCAGGGCGTCGACTTGCTCGGCCATCAGCACGGACAGGGGCCGGGTGCCGCGGATCTCGGCGAGCACGCGGGCCTCGTCGACCGGCTGTTTTTCGGCATGCGCGGCGTACAGCGAACTGACGATCGCCTGTTCGATCTCGGCGCCGGAAAAACCATTGCAGGCCTCCGCCAGGGTATCGAGCGAGAACGTGCTCCAGTCGACCCGGCGCTTGTCCAGATGGATGCGCAGCACTTCGGCGCGCGTCGAATGATCGGGCAGGTCGACGAAGAAGATTTCATCGAAGCGGCCCTTGCGCAGCAGCTCCGGCGGTAACTGCTGCACGGCATTGGCGGTGGCGACCAAAAACACCCGCGACTTGCGTTCGGCCATCCAGGTCAGGAAGTAGCCGAGCACACGCCGCGAAACGCCGCCGTCCTCGCTGCTGCCGGAACTGGCCAGCCCTTTCTCCAGTTCGTCGATCCACAGCACGCACGGTTCCAGCTGTTCGGCCGAGGCCAGCGCTTCGCGCAGGTTGCGTTCGG
>JBAZBG010000479.1:0-2616 GCA_041671585.1 Arenimonas sp.
CTGGCCGGCGCGTCGTGGATGGCCGAGTACGGCGATCCGGACAAGCCCGCGGATTGGGCGTTCATTCAGAATTTTTCGCCGTACCACCAGGTCGAAAGCGCCGGGAAATATCCACCGGTGCTGTTCACGACCTCGACCCGCGACGATCGTGTGCATCCGGGACACGCACGCAAGATGTTCGCGCGCATGAAGGAACAGGAGCATGAGGTGCTGTATTACGAGAACATCGAAGGCGGCCATGGCGGCGCGGCCAACAACGAACAAGCCGCCTACATGCAGGCCCTGTCCTGGACCTTTCTGAAAAAGAAACTCTTCTGACGCCTATCCGGGGATAATTGATGTCCAGATCGACCATGATCCACCTTGCGCTGGCCGCTTCGATGCTTGCCGCCAGTGCCGTTCCGCCAGTGAGAGCCGCTGACATGCCCACCCCGCCCGTTGCCGCCAAGAAGCCCCACGAAGTTAGCGCGCCGTTCGGCGCCACGCGCCAGGACGAGTACTACTGGCTGCGCGACGACAGCCGCGAGAACGCCGAGATGCTCGCCTACCTGAAGGCGGAAAACAGCTACGCCGACGCCCTGCTGGCGTCGAGCAAGCCACTGCAGGACAAGCTGTACAACGAGATCATCAGCCGCATCAAGCAGGACGACGCTTCGGTGCCGTACCGCCTGCGCGGCTACTGGTACTACACGCGTTTCGAAACCGGCAAGGATTATCCCATCGCTGCGCGGCGCAAGGGCAGCATGGATGCGCCGGAGGAAATCCTGCTCGACCAGAATGCGATGGCCGAAGGCAAGGGCTTCTTCCAGGTTGGCGACGCCGAGGTCAGCCAGGACAATCAATTGCTGGCCTGGGCCGACGACAGCGTCGGACGCCGGCAATACACGCTGCGGGTGAAGGACCTGACGACCGGCAAGATTCTAGACGACGCGGTGCCCAATATCGAAGCCAACCTGGTCTGGGCCGACGACAATCGCACCGTTTTCTACATTGAAAAGGATCCGGTCACGCTGCTGTCCAAGCGGGTCAAGGCGCACGTGCTCGGTACGCCGGTCGCGCAGGACAAGCTGGTCTACGAGGAACAGGACGACACCTTCTACATCCATGCCTCGCGCACGCGCTCGGACAAATACATCTGTATCACCAGCGACAGCACGGTCAGTACCGAGGTGCGCTGCACGCCGGCCGCCGATCCCGGCCAGTTCACGGTCATCGCGCCGCGGCAACGCGACTTCGAATACCAGGCCGATCATCTCGACGGCCGTTGGGTTATTCGTACCAACTGGAATGCCTCGAACTTCCGCCTGATGAGCTTGAAAGACGAGGTGCCGCTCGGCGACCGCAACCGATGGGCGGAACTGGTTCCGCACTCCGCCGACGTCTTCATCGAGCAATTCGAGCTGTTCGACGACTTCATCGCCATCGAGGAGCGGTCCGGCGGCAACAAGCGCCTGCGCACATTGACCGAGGCGGGCGGCAGCGAATTTGTCGCCTCCGACGAGCCGGCGTACACCATGGGCCTGAGCACCAATGCCGAGCCCAACACCGAGTGGTTGCGTTACGGCTACACGTCATTGACCACGCCGAACACTACCTACGAAGTGAACACGCGCAGCGGTGAGCGAAAATTGCTCAAGCGCGATCCGGTGCTTGGCGGCTATGACCCGGCCAACTACGTGACCGAGCGCGTCTGGGCGACGGCACGCGATGGCGCAAAGATCCCGGTATCGCTGGCCTATCGCCGGGGCTTCAAGAAAGACGGCAGCGCGGCGATGCTGCAATACGCCTACGGCAGCTACGGCATTTCCTCCGATCCGAGTTTCTCGGTGACCAACGTCAGCCTGCTCGACCGGGGCGTGGTGTATGCGATTGCCCACATCCGCGGCGGCCAGGAAATGGGTCGCGCCTGGTATGACGACGGTCACCTGCTCAACAAGAAGAATTCGTTTACCGATTTCATCGACGTCACCCGCTTCCTGGTCAAGGAAGGGTATGTGGCCAAGAACCGCGTCGCCGCCCGGGGCGGTAGTGCCGGCGGCCTGCTGATGGGCGGCATCGCCAACATGGCGCCGGAAGACTATCGGGTGATCATCGCCCAGGTGCCCTTCGTCGATGTGGTGACCACGATGCTCGACGAATCGATTCCGTTGACCACCAATGAGTTCGACGAGTGGGGTAACCCGACGGACCGGAAATACTACGACTACATGCTGTCGTACTCGCCGTACGACAACATCGGAAGACAAGACTATCCAGCCATGTTCGTCGGCACCGGTCTGTGGGATTCGCAGGTGCAGTACTACGAGCCGACCAAGTGGGTTGCGCGCCTGCGCGAACACAAGACCGACCACAACGCGCTGGTCTACCGCATCAACATGGAAGCCGGCCACGGCGGCAAGTCGGGGCGCTTCCAGCGTTATCACGAGACGGCCGAGAGCTATGCATTCATGCTCGAGCAGCTGGGCGTGACCGAGTAGCAGGCATGCACTACCCGGTCGTCAGCGCGACGACCGGGCGCGCAACGGGTGCAAATCAGTCGCCGCGGCCGGCCGCGGGCGCCGGTTTGGCAAACAGATAGCGCGGCGTCTCCGCAAGCGCGTTGTCCGGTCCGCGCAC
>JBAZBG010000480.1:0-2616 GCA_041671585.1 Arenimonas sp.
CAGCTTGACGCTGCTGCGCACGGCTTCGTCGTCATCAACCATGAATACCAGCGGTGCACGCGGGGCTGCCCGGGCAGGTCCGGTGTCGGCCGATGACGGAAACGACCCCGGCGCGGACCGGTTTTGCGCATTGGACTTCAAGTTAGATCGCCAGGCGGCCATTGCACTTACCATTTCACTTGCCCCGTCATCAGACATCTGCTTCACGGGCACCATTGAACACCCGCCCGCGGCAGGCCGCCTTGATCTGGGTCAGTGTGGCGCATCCGTACTTGCCGCAGATTGGCGCGGGCGGAACAGCCCTGCCATTTGCGATGGATATGCGGCGTTATCTATTGAGCGGCGCGAGAATGATTCCGCCGAGGGGCGGCAATCGCAGGGACAATGAACAGGGGCGCCCCATCCGGGGCTCGGCTTCGGCGCGCAGTTCGCCGGGGTTGACCACGTCCGAGCCGCCATTGAGGCGGGAATCAGAGTTGAAGAGCTCGCGGTAGATGCCGCCGACGGGCACACCGACGCGGTACGACTCGCGCACCACCGGCGTGAAATTAAGCACGACCACCACGATATCGTCGCCGCTGCGGCGCAGGTACGACAGCACCGATTGCGCAGCGTCGTTGCAATCGATCCATTCGAAACCGCCCGGTTCGAAGTCCAGGCGATGCAGCGCCGGCAGTTGACGGTAGAGTCGATTGAGTTCACGCAGCGCCGTCTGCACGCCCCGATGCAGAGGATCCTGCAGCAGGCCCCAGTCCAGTTCGCGGTCGTGATTCCATTCGCGCGCCTGCGCGAACTCCTGGCCCATGAACAGGAGCTTCTTGCCGGCGAAGCTCATGAGGTAGGTGTACAGCAGGCGCAGGTTGGCGAAACGCTGCCAGCGGTCGCCGGGCATTTTTTCCAGCAGCGAACGCTTGCCGTGCACGACCTCGTCGTGCGACAGCGACAGCACGTAGTTTTCGGCATAGCGATACAGCATGCTGAAGGTCAGGCGGTCCTGGTGGTAGCGGCGGTAGAGCGGATCGACGCGGAAATAGTCCAGCGTGTCGTGCATCCAGCCCAGGTCCCATTTCATCGAGAAGCCGAGGCCGCCAAGGTACGCGGGCCGTGACACCTGCGGCCAGGCGGTGGATTCCTCGGCGATCACCAGGGCACCCGGAAAGCGGTCATGGACCACGGCGTTGAGCTCGCGCACGAATTCCACCGCCTCGAGGTTCTGGTTGCCGCCTTGGCGATTGGGCAGCCACTCGCCGGGCTTGCGCGAGTAATCGAGATACAGCATCGACGCAACCGCATCGACGCGCAGGCCGTCGATGTGGAATTCCTCGAGCCAGTACAGCGCGCTGGCCAGCAGGTAATTGCGGACTTCGGGGCGGCCGTAGTCGTAGATCAGCGTATTCCAGTCCGGATGCTCGCCGCGGCGCGGGTCGGCGTGCTCGTACAGCGGCAGGCCGTCGAAGCGCGCCAGTCCGTGGGCGTCGCGCGGAAAGTGCGCCGGCACCCAGTCGAGCAGCACGCCGATGCCCTGCCGATGGCACTCGTCGACGAAATGGCGAAAATCGTCCGGCGTGCCGTAGCGGCTGGTCGCGGCGAAGATGCCGATGGTCTGGTAACCCCAGGAACCATCGAAGGGGTACTCGCTGATCGGCATCAGCTCCAGATGCGTGAAGCCGAGGTCGCGCACATAGCGCGGCAACTCGTCGGCCAGTTCGCGATAACTCCAGGGCCGCCCATCGGGGTGCCGCTTCCACGAGCCGAGATGGACTTCGTATACCGACATCGGCGCGTGCAGCCAGTCGCGTGCGCGGCGGGCTTCAATCCACTCGCCGTCGCTCCAGGAATGGTCGCTTGGTGGCGGGAGCACCGAGGCGGTTTCCGGACGCAACTGGAATTGCCGCGCGTACGGGTCGGATTTAAGGAACACGCTGCCATCGGGCGCGCGGATCTCGAACTTGTACAGGCTGCCGGCAGGCATTTCCGGGATGAACAGCTCCCAGATGCCACCGGGATGCGCGCGCATCGGATGGCAGCGTCCATCCCACTGGTTGAAATCGCCGACAACACTGAGACGCTGCGCCCGCGGCGCCCACACCGCGAACAAGGTGCCGGAGATGCCGTCAAGGCTGCGCGGATTGGCGCCGAGGAAGCGATAGGCATGCCAGTGGTGGCCCTCGCCGAAAACCTGGCGATCGAAGCCGTCGATCATCGGCGGGAACGAATACGGATCGTGAGCGCTGTGGGTCAGGCCATGCTCGTCGCTGCGCAGGATGCGGTAGTGCACAGGCACGGATGCGGGATCGCCGCTGCAGATGAACAGATCGGTGCCGGCGAGGCGATCCAGAGTCGGGCCGTCGGCGATGCTGACACTGCGCATGCGCGGGGCGAATACACGGACGCTGACGCCTTGGGGGCTCAGGTGACGCCCAAGAAAGCCCGCGGGGTCGGGGTGGCGGCCCTGCGCCAGCAGTTGCGCCTGCTTGCGCAGTTCGCGTTCTGCCGCGCTGCTCGCCTGCCGCTGCTTTCGCGGGGTCATGCCGGCTTACGCGCGTGCACCGTAATGCGGCCGTTGCGCTCCAGCGCGGCGCGTACGCGATCTGCCAATTCTGCTGAGGCGACGCC
>JBAZBG010000481.1:0-2616 GCA_041671585.1 Arenimonas sp.
ACGTGCTCGCCGCGGCAGAAGGCGGCGAAGTCGATCGGCTGGTCGGCGCTCGCCTGCCATTGGCGCAGGGTCGACACGCGTTCGCTGCGATGCGCGGGAACGATGAAGTCGAAGGCCTCCGCGATCACGCGCTGGAGCGGAATCCAGCGGCGCGCGCCGCCTTCGGTGACCACGCGTCCGCCGAAGCCGACGCTGAAACTCACATCCGGCCGCGGCACATCCCAGGCATTGCCATATTTCATCCAATCGTCCGGCGCTTCCACCTGGCGACCATCCTGGATCTGCTGCGCGAACATGCCGTAGCGATAGCGCAGTCCGTAACCGAAGGAAGGCAGGCCCAGTTCGGCGAAGGAATCCAGGAAGCAGGCCGCCAGGCGGCCAAGTCCGCCGTTGCCCAGGGCGGCATCGCGCTCCTGCTCGAGTACGTCGGGCAGGTCGTGGCCGGCAGCGGCCATGGCGCGCTGCACCTCGCGTTCGATCCCCAGTGCGGCGAGCGCATTGCCCAGCGCACGGCCCATCAGGAATTCCATCGACAGATAGTGCACACGCCGCGCCGTGCCGCTGGCGATCGTGCGCCGATCGCTGGCCTGGCTGTCGGCCCAGCGCTGCGCCAGCAGGTCGCGGCAGGCGCTGGCGGCAGCGCGCAGGCAGGCCTCCCGGGTCGCGCCGCGACTGGACTGGCCCAGGGCCTCGGCGAAAGACGCGGCAAAGGCCCCGGACGGGTCGGCGAGGGTGGCAGGGGCGGCGGGTTGGCTTGTCTTGGCGATCACGGGCTGGGCACACTCTGGCGTCACGCGGATTTCGCCGGACTGGACGTCCGGGCGGCAGGTTTGGGAATTATCCCCGAATGGACCGTTCTATGTAGTTTAATTACGTGGCAGGCTTCACAGACTCCGATCTTAGCGATCAGGATTGAGCCGGGCAATTGTGCGCTTGCAGCATCTGGGCAAGGGCGGATGTCGTTAAACTACATGGTGAGCGGCACGGAGGAGTGGCATGGCAGACGTGAAGTTGTCCGGGATCGTCAAGGATTTCGGTGAAGTCCGAATCCTGCACGGCATCGACCTGGACATTCGCGATGGCGAATTCATGGTCTTCGTCGGGCCCTCCGGCTGTGGCAAATCGACCCTGCTGCGGGTCATCGCCGGCCTGGAGGACATCAGCGCCGGTGAGCTGACCATCGGCGGCCGCCGGGTCAACGAGGTGCCGCCGGCCGAACGCGGCATTGCCATGGTGTTCCAGTCCTACGCGCTGTACCCGCACATGAGCCTGTACGACAACATGGCCTTCGGCCTGAAGCTGGCCAAGGTGCCGAAGGCCGAGATCGATCGCGAAGTGCAGCAGGCGGCGAAGTTGCTGCATATCGAGCACCTGTTGCAGCGCAAGCCCAAGGATTTGTCCGGCGGCCAGCGCCAGCGCGTGGCAATCGGCCGCGCGATCGTGCGCAAACCGGAAGTGTTCCTGTTCGACGAGCCGCTCTCCAACCTGGATTCGGCATTGCGCGTGCGCATGCGTTACGAGTTCGCGAAGTTGCATGAAGATTTGAAGACCACGATGGTCTATGTCACCCATGACCAGGTCGAGGCCATGACCCTGGCCGACCGCATCGTCGTGCTGTCGGCCGGGCGGATCGAACAAGTCGGGTCGCCGCTGGAGTTGTACAAGCATCCGGAGAATGTCTTCGTCGCCGGTTTCATCGGCTCGCCGCGGATGAATTTCATTCCCGCGCAGTTGCTGGAAGCGAACGCGCAATTCGCCTTGGTCCGACTGGCCTCCGGCGAGTCGATTCGCTGTGACGTCGATGCCAGCAGCGGCCAACCCGGGCAGGCCGTCACCCTGGGTGCACGACCGGAGCACCTGAGCCTGGATGCCCGCGACAATCGGATGAATGTCCAGGTCACTTTCGTGGAATCGCTGGGAAGTTCAACCCAAGCGTACTGCGTGCTGCCCGGTGTAGAAGAATCCCTGACTTGCACGCTCGGCGGTCAATCGACCGTGCGCGACGGCCAATCCCTGTCGCTCGGTATTGCGGCCAGCGACTGCTATTTGTTCGACGCCGACGGCAAGGCGTTTGCGCGGCACCGGGCGACCAGTCCGGGCGCGGCGGCGGTTGGCGCGTGAAACGCCGGGTCAAACTGGCGGTGGATGGAATGCGGCCCGAGAAGCTTTTCATCGGCATGCTCCTACTCGCGACGCTCGCCATCGCGCCACTTGCCAATGCGAGCGGCGAGCTGAAGCTGCTGATCTGGATCAACGGCGACAAGGGCTACAACGGTCTACAGAAAGTCGGCGATGCATTCGCCCGCGAGTCCGGGGTCAAGGTCACGGTGCAACATCCGGAAGCGGCGCCGGAAAAATTCCAGTCGTCGAGCGCTGCTGGCAAGGGCCCGGATATTTTTTGCTGGCCGCACGACCGCGCCGGCGAATGGGCCCGGTCCGGCCTGATCGTGCCGATCAGCCCAAGCAAGAAGCTGCGTGCGGAAATCGATGAATCGGCGTGGCAGGCGTTCAAGTACCAGGGCAAGTTCTGGGCGTATCCGATCTCGATCGAGTCGATCGGCCTGATCTACAACAAGGCCCTGGTGCCCACGCCGCCGGAGAGTTTCGAGGAAGTGA
>JBAZBG010000482.1:0-2614 GCA_041671585.1 Arenimonas sp.
GCATCGACGGCAAGGAAGCGGAGGGCATTGGCTAGATCGCGGCGGCTGGGCGTCGGCATGGGTCAGGGCTCGAGAAGGTGGGGTGCGCTGCGGGCGGCGGGCCAGCGCAGGCGGTCTATTTTCCCTGATGCCGGCGCCGCTGTCGCGCCTGCAATGCGCGGGGCCGCCAAGACCCCACGAAATCCGCCGGAGGCCGCTAGACGCCGGGCTGCAGCTCGGCGTCGGGCTCGCCCCGGGACACCACCACCGCGGCGACGAGGTCGCCGGTGACGTTCAGGGTGGTCCGGCACATGTCCAGGAAGCGGTCGACGCCAAGGATCAGGCCGATGCCCTCGGGCGGCACTCCGACCAGGGCCAGGATCATCGCGATCACCGGCAGGGAACCGGCCGGCACGCCAGCGGTGCCGATGCCGCCCAGGATGCATACGAACATCACCAGCAATTGCTGGCTCAGGCTGAGGTCGACGCCGAAGAACTGCGCCAGGAACAACACGGTGACGCCTTCGAACAAGGCGGTGCCATTCTGGTTGGCCGTGGCGCCCACGGTCAGCACGAACCGGGAAATTCGCCGGGGCAGCTTGAGATTTTCCTCGGCTACCTTCAGTGCCGTCGGCAGCGTGGCATTCGATGACGCGGTGGCGAAGGCCATGACAATGGCCTCCTGCGAGCCGCGGAAAAACGCGATCGGCGACCAGCCGGCAAGCCGCAACGCCAGCGAGTAGACGACAACGAAATGCAAGCTCAGCGCCAACACGACCACGCCTACGTAGCCGGCGAGCTTGGCGAGCAGGTCCCAGCCGAACAGCGCCGCCAGGTTGAACACCAGGCAGGCCACTGCGTAGGGCGCCAACCGAATGACCAGATGGATCAGGGTCATGGAAACGTCGAACAGCCCTTCGACCATGCCCTTGAGCTTTTCCGCCGCCGCCGTCTTGGTCAACACCAGTCCGATGCCGAACATCAAGGCAAAGAACATGACTGCCAGCAGGTCGCTGTTGGCGGCCGCGGCGACCACGTTCTTGGGCACGATCTGCACCAGCAGGGCCATGCCGGAACCGCTGGTGGCGTTGCCCGAAACGATCTGTTGGGCGCGCTCGGAACCTTCGGCAAGCAGGCGTTGCGCCAGCACCGGATCGACGCCGTCGCCAGGCCGGAAAAAATTGACCAGCACCAGCCCGATGATCACCGCGATGCTCGACACGATCACCGTGTAAGCCAGCGTGCGCCAGCCAACCCGCCCAAGCGCGCGGATATCGCCCATCTCCGCCACGCCCATCACCAGCGCCGAGAACAACAGCGGGATCACCAGCATGAACAGCAGATTGAGGAATATCTGACCGACCGGTTGCGTAACGTATGTGGTCAGCAGGTTCACCCATGCCGCGTCCGGTGCCTGCATGTGCACGGTCAGTCCCAAGCTGATGCCGACGACGAAGCCGATCAGCATCTTCAAGTGCAGTGGCATGCCTTTGCTCGGGGTTTCGGGTGCTGGGGTCGAAGCCATGCTGGGCCTTGGTAGTGATGGACCGGCCGAGCATACACCAGGAGCCGACCTGGACTAAGTCAGCGCGCCCCGGGCTCCCGGGCAATCAATTCGTCGAGCGTTTGCGGCTTGCCGATCAGATAGCCCTGCGCGTACTCGCAACCCATCGTGCGCAATGCCTCCAACATCTCCTCGGTCTCGATGCCCTCCACGACGATGTCCGCTTCCAGCGCCTTGGCCATCCGCACCACCGCCTCGACGATTCCCATCGAGCGTGGATCGGAGAGCATGCTGCGGCTGAAGGCCTGGTCCACCTTCAGCGTGTCGAAAGCCAACCTGTGGATCTGCGTCAGATGCGAATATCCCGTGCCGAAATCATCGAGTGCAACGGCGATGCCGTGGCGATGACACAGGTCGATCGCGGCAGTAACCAGCCCATGGTCGAGGGCTTGGCTCTCGGTGATCTCCACCTTCAGACTTCCGCGCGGCACATCCGCCGCCTCGACGCGAGCCACCACGCGTTCGATCAGTCCCGGATGCTCCAGTTGGCGCGCCGACACGTTGACCGCGATGAATGGCTTCGGGTCCGCGCCGCTTGCGATGAAACGCTGCACCGCCTTGCACGCAGTATCGAAAACATACTCGCCCAATAGCACGATCAGCCCGGACTCTTCGGCCAGGCCGACGAATTCCATCGGGGAAATCGGCCCTCGATCCGGATGGTTCCACCGAACCAGGGCTTCGTAGCCGGCGATCCGTCCGCTGGCGACGTGCATGATCGGCTGGTAGCGCACGTCGAGTCCGTCGCCAGCCAGGGCCTCGCGAAGATGCGTTTCCAATCGAAATTTCTCGCCGGCGGAGATCTCGGCGATGCTGCCTGGCTCGATGCGTTCGCCACGCTGGACGCCGCGAATCGCCTGGATGGCGCCGCGATATCGCTTCACCTGGCCTTCGAGCAGCGCACGGATAATGGGGTCGGCTTTCGAGAGGCGCTCGCTGATCTGGGTGCGATCGATGGGAAACAGGACGCAATCGCTAACCGCCGTGGCGGTGGCGGAGCGCGGCTCGCCATCGAAGACAGCCATTTCGCCAAGCAGGTCGCCGGCGCGCAGGTGGCTGAGCACGATGGCC
>JBAZBG010000483.1:0-2614 GCA_041671585.1 Arenimonas sp.
GTGCGGTCGATATGTTCGCTGGCCTCCGGATGGAAGCTGATGTACGTCGCCCCGGCCTTGGCGAAATCGGGAATGATGCGGTCCACCGGCTTGACCATCAGGTGCACGTCGATCGGCGCGGTGACGCCGTGCTTGCGCAGGGCCTCGCACACCAGCGGCCCGATGGTGAGATTGGGTACGTAATGGTTGTCCATCACGTCAAAGTGCACCCAGTCGGCGCCGGCTTTCAGCACGTTGTCGACTTCCTCGCCAAGCCTGGCGAAATCGGCGGAAAGGATGGAAGGGGCGATCAGGCACTTCGACATAATCTGGCGGTCCGGCTGGGTGGTGGAAGGTTCAACCTGGCGTAATCGGCGCTCGCGTTCGGTCAGAGGCCGCGCTGGCGCTTGATTTCCTCGTAGGCGCCGTTGATCTCGCGTGCGCGCTGGCCGGCCAGGTCGCGGATTTCCTGCGCTGAATTGGCGACCCGGTCGGGATGGTATTCGGACATTCGGCGGCGATAGGCCTGTTCGATTTCATCGTCCCCAGCCGAGGAACTCACGCCCAGGGTGGCGTAGGGATCGGCGGTCGCCGGCGCCGGGGCCGGCGGCGTCGGAGCTGCCTTGGCGCTGCTGAATACGCCCATGTCATACAAGTGGCCAAGCAGCACGCCGAGCACGACGAATTGCACCCGCCGCGTCAACAAGCCCAGAACCAATCCGATCAGCTTGCCCTTCCAGTTCATCGCCTGACCGTTCCGGGCTGCTGCGCGTACCAGCGCGCCAGCGCCGCGATGTCGCGCGGCTGCAGCGTGTTCGCCAACGAGTTCATGGGTACCGCGCGCCGCGTGCCGCTTCGGTAGGCGTGGAGTGCGACAACCAGATAGCGCTCGTCCTGGCCGGCCAGGTGCGGCATGCCGGGGATCGGGCTGCGTCCGGTTTCGCCGTGGCAGGCGACGCACTGGCCCAGCTTGGCCGGCCGCGCTGGCGCCGCCGCCAGCACCAGGCCGGGCAGCAGGATGAGCAGGAGGAACAGGAAAGCTCGCATGGGGCCATTCTACCAGCCGACCCGCGCGGCTCGCCGGTTACAATGGCGCCCTGTTTGCCTGACTCCGGATCCGTTTGTGGCCACCACCCTGCATACCTCGAACCTGCCCGGCCTGCCCCTGCTGCACCAGGGCAAGGTTCGCGATGTGTTCGGCTTGTCCGACCAACGCCTGCTCATGGTCGCCACCGATCGGCTGTCTGCGTTCGATGTGGTGCTGCCCGATCCGATCCCGGGCAAGGGCGAGATGCTCTGTCAGATTTCGAATTTCTGGTTCGACAAGACCGCGCACCTGATCGCCAATCACCTGACCCATGAGTCGGTCACCGCTGTCCTGCCCCCGGGTGTCGACGCCGCGCTGTACGCCAAGCGCAGCGTGGTGGTGAAAAAGTTGCGCCCGGTGCCAGTGGAAGCGATTGCGCGCGGCTATCTGATCGGCAGCGGCTGGAAGGACTACCAGCGCAGCGGCCAGGTCTGCGGCATCGCCTTGCCGGCCGGACTGCGCCAGGCGGAAATCCTGCCCGAACCGATTTTCACGCCATCGACCAAAGCCGCCGCCGGCAACCATGACGAAAACGTCAGCTTCGATTCGGTGGTGGCGTTGATCGGCAGCGAGCTTGCCGAACAAGTACGCGCGGCCACCTTGATGATTTACCGTTTCGCTGTTCGCCATGCCGCCGAGCGCGGCATCATCATCGCCGACACCAAGCTGGAATTCGGCCTGGACGAGGATGGCAAGCTGCATGTCATGGACGAGATGCTGACGCCGGATTCCTCGCGCTTCTGGCCGGCCGACTCCTACGCAGTCGGCATCAGTCCGCCCAGCTTCGACAAGCAGTTCGTGCGCGATTACCTGGAAACGCTGGACTGGAACAAGACCGCCCCGGGCCCGCGTGTTCCCGCCGACGTCATCGCGGCAACCCGCGCCAAATATGCCGATGCGCTGATGCGCCTGGCCGACATCAGCATCGACTAGCTTCCAGGCGCCCGTCGTGGACGGCGCGATCGACCGGCACGCGAACCGAGGAGTTGACCCATGCGCAAGATCGACGAATTGCTCGACCAGTATTCCAGCGATCACCGGAACGCCACCAACCAGCTGATCCACGTGGTATGCGTGCCCGCCATCGTCTGGTCGGTGACGGCCCTGTTGTGGACGATTCCGGTGCCCGGCACATGGTTCCTGCCGGGCGCGTTTTCGGCATTCGCCATGTTTCTGGCCTGGGCCTACTACTGGCGGCTGTCGCGCAAGCTGGCCATGGGCCTGTTCGTTTGTTTTTTTGCCAGTGCCCTGCTCAATCGCTGGATCGTCGACAGCTACGGCATGAACACGCTGCTGCTGTTGGCGGTCGGCGTGTTCGTCGTCGCCTGGATCGGGCAGTTCATCGGCCACATCGTCGAGGGTCACCGCCCGAGCTTCTTTACCGATGTCGTGTTCCTGTTGATCGGTCCGCTGTGGACACTGCGCAAGCTCTACCAGCGGATCGGCATTGGCTATTGATTCGCGCTACCGGCTGGGCGGTCGCGACCTTTTCCTTGTCGTCCTGATCTGCCTGGCCTGGGCCGGCAACTTCATCACCTCGAAACTGGC
>JBAZBG010000484.1:0-2610 GCA_041671585.1 Arenimonas sp.
ATTCGAAGGCGTAGATGGGCATGTTCGGTTCCGTGGATGGGTGGATGGAATGTGGGGTTCGGGGTGGGGCGGATCAAGGGTGGCGGGGCGGGGAATCGCGGCTAAAGCCGCTCCTACAAGGTCAGGCGGTTTCTTGTTGTTCGTAGAGGTGGAGCCATTCGGCTTCGAGGGATTCGCGCTCTTTTTGCGTTTCGGCCTGGCGCTGGGCCAGGCGCAGCACGGCGCCGCCGCCATCGCTGCCGTAGATGGCCGGATCGGCGAGCTCGTCTTCGATGTGCTTGGCTTCCGCCTGCAGGGTGGCGATGCGCGCCTCCAGTTGCTTGATTCGCTTGTCGGTAGCGTCGATCGCCTGCTTGGAACGCACCGGCTTCGGCTTGGCGGCCTCGACCGGCATGGTCGGCGCTTTTTCCGCCGGCTTGCCGCCGCGCGAACGCAGCCAGGCAGCGTATTCGTCCAGATCGCCATCGAAGGCTTCGACGCGGCCGTCGGCCACGCGCCAGAACGTTTCGCAGACCAGGCCGATCAAGTGCCGATCATGCGACACCAGCACGATCGCACCCGGGAAATCGCTGAGCGCCTCGGCCAGCGCTTCGCGCATGTCGAGGTCGAGATGGTTGGTCGGTTCGTCGAGCAGCAGCACGTTCGGCTTCAGGTAGGCGATCAGCGCCAGCGCCAGGCGCGCGCGTTCGCCGCCGGAAAATCCGTCGACCGATTCGAACGCGCGATCGCCGACGAAATTCCACTGGCCGAGGAAGTTGCGCAGCTGTTGTTCGCCCGCGTTCGGATCGATCTCGCGCAGGTGCCAGAGCGGCGTCTGCCCTTCATGCAGGCTTTCAACCGTGTGCTGGGCAAAGTAGCCGAGCTTCAGGTCCGGGTGCGCAATGCGCTCCCCGCGCAGCAAGGGCAGCTCGCCCACCAGGGTCTTGACCAGGGTGGATTTACCCGCGCCATTCGGACCGAGCAAGCCAACGCGATCGCCCGCCTCAAGCCCGAAGCCAACATCATGCAATACGGTTGTGGGAGCGGCTTCAGCCGCGATGCCTTTGAGAGAGTTCGCGGCTGAAGCCGCTCCCACAGCGGCGGCCGGGTAGCCGGCGTCGACGTGGTTTAGTCGGATGAGGGAATGCGGCAGGCGCGCCGGCTCGGCGAAGTTGATGGTGAAAGCGCGTTCGGCGCGCACGGCTTCGGTGCCGGCGAGCTTGGCCAGGCGTTTGACCCGCGATTGCGCCTGCTTGGCCTTGCTGGCCTTGGCCTTGAAGCGGTCGATGAAGCTTTGCAGGTGCGCGCGCTCGGCCTGCATCTTTTCGTGGGTGATCTGCTGCAAACGCAGGTGTTCGGCGCGCTGGCGCTCGAAGCTGGTGTAGTCGCCGGTGTACAGCTTGGCCTTGCCTTCGTGCAGGTGCAGCGTGTGCGTGGAAACACCGTCGAGGAATTCGCGGTCGTGCGAGATCAGCAGCAAGGTGCCCGGATACTTCAACAGCCATTGCTCGAGCCAGAGCACCGCGTCGAGATCCAGATGGTTGGTCGGCTCATCGAGCAGCAGCAAGTCCGAGGGCTTCATCAGCGCCCGCGCCAGGTTCAGGCGCACGCGCCAACCGCCGGAGAATGACGACACTGGGCGCGAATGGGTGTCGGCCGGAAACCCCAGGCCGTGCAGCAGGCGGCCCGCGCGCGCGGTGGCGTCGTAGCCGTTGAGTTCATCGAGCTTGTGATGCGCTTCGGCGACCGCGTCGTAATCCTCGGCATCCATCGCCGCGGCCTCGGCGCGGATCACGTCGTAGACCTCGGCGTCGCCGCCGAGCACGAAATCGATCGCCGGGTCCGGCAACGAGGGCGTTTCCTGGGCCACGCTGGCGATGCGCAGGCGGCTGGGCATGTCGAGGTTGCCCACGTCGGACTCGATCTCGCCCATGATGGTCGCGAACAAGCTGGATTTGCCGCAGCCGTTGCGGCCGATCACACCCACGCGCCAGCCGGCGTGCAGGGTGAGGTCGACATTGGACAACAGCAGGCGCTCGCCGCGCCGCAGCGCGAAATTCTTGAAGGCGATCATAGCCTTCCATTCTAACAGGCGGTTTGATTCAGGGCGGCTCATCGCCCAAGATCGGGGCAACCCGGGAGATCGCATGCCTCACGACACGCCGCTCATTGCCATGCTGGCCGGAGGCCTGGTCCTGGCCTTCGTCATGGGCAGCCTGGCCCACCGCCTCAAACTGTCGCCGCTGGTGGGCTACCTGCTGGCCGGCGTGGTGGTCGGGCCGTTCACGCCCGGCTTTGTGGGCGATTCAGCGATGGCCGCCGAATTGGCCGAAATCGGCGTGATCCTGCTGATGTTCGGGGTCGGCCTGCATTTTTCCATCGACGACCTGCGGGCGGTGCGCCGCATCGCGTTTCCCTGGGCGATCGCGCCGATCGCCTTCGGGACGTTGCTCGGCTGGGGCCTGGCCATGATCATCGGCTGGAACCCATGGCAAGGACTCGTCTTCGGCCTGGCCCTGTCGGTCGCCAGCACCGTGGTGCTGCTCAGGGCATTGGAAGAACACCGCCTGCTCGACACCGAGCGTGGCAAGACCGCCGTTGGCTGGCTGATTGTCGAAGACCTGGTGATGG
>JBAZBG010000485.1:0-2589 GCA_041671585.1 Arenimonas sp.
CGGTGAACTGAGTGCCGACAAAGATCAGGCCAGCGCCCGATTCCTTCAGCATTTCGCCGCAGCTCCGGGCCATCATCTCATTGGCCTTGGCTTGCGGCCCTTCCTTGGCGTAGTCGCAGTCGCCCAGGCGTTTGCCGTCGAAGCTCATGATCATCTGCTCGCCGTCGGTGGTCATGGTCATCTTGCCGCGGTAGCCGGCGGCGCCAAGCATTTCGAATTCGCCCGTACCAGTCATCGCATCCTTGCCCGTGCACACGACACGGAAGTTCGACTTGTTACCGGTGACCCGGTAGTCGAGCACGCGACAATTATCCTGCCGCGGCACCAGGCTCTCGGCGGCCGCGTTCTTCGGCCCGCAAACTTCCGTAGTGTGGGCCGGCATCGCAAAGGGCATCCCCACCATTTCCATCTTGCTGCTGACCCGGTACTTCACTCCGCTGCCCTGTTGGGCGAGAGCGACGGGCAGCACACTTGCGCTGCACGCGAGCAAGAATCCGAGGGCACGGAATGAAAGGCGCATGGCTTGGCTTCCTTTGGGAAAAGGTTCGATGGTTAGGGATGGATAGTAGTTTGCGCCAGGGGCGGAGTTTGTGCGGCTGAGCTTTATCCGAAGGTCGGCAGGGCGCGGGAAATCGTCGCCGTTCCCAGCTTTACGTATTTTGGCAGTCCATCCGGCCCATACGGTGGCGGCGCCTCGCCGCTGATCAGCGGCTCCAGGTAGCGCCGGCAGGCGGCCGTGATGCCAAAGCCGTCGCGGGTGATGAATCCAGCCGGCATCTTCTTCTCGTGGTTGGCGATTCGGCTCAACGGCGCCGGCACGATCTTCCATCGATACGGCTTGTCGGCCAGGCGCTGGATGATCGGCATGACGCCGTTGTTGCCGGCCAGTGCATATTCCACGGCGGCGACACCCACGGCTTCGGCGTGCGCCAGGTCCGTCTTCGACGCCAGATGTCGCGCCGAACGCTGCAGATAATCCGGCACCGTCCAATGCACTTTTACGCCAAGCTTGTCCTTCACCGTCGCGGCGATCAGCGGCCCGACGCCGCCCAACTGCGCGTGGCCGAACGCATCGACGCTGCCCGCGCTCTCCGCCAGGAAGCTGCCATCGGCGCGCCGCAGGCCTTCGGAAACCACGACCACGCAGTAGCCGACCTTGGCGACCGTGGCCTTCACCTTGTCGAGGAATTTCATCTCATCGAAAGCGATTTCCGGAAACAGGATGATGTGCGGCGCCTCGGCCGGCGAATTTCCGGCCATGCCAGCCGCCGCCGCCAGCCAGCCGGCGTGTCGGCCCATCACTTCGTAGACGAAGACCTTGGTCGAGGTGTCGGCCATTGCCGCCACGTCGAGCGCAGCCTCCAGCACCGATACTGCCGTGTACTTGGCCGCCGATCCGAAGCCCGGGCAGCAATCGGTGACTGCCAGGTCGTTGTCGACGGTTTTCGGCACGCCGATGCAGGTCAGCGCGTAACCGCTGCTGGCGGCCAGTTGCGACACTTTCAGCGCGGTATCAGCCGAATCGTTGCCGCCGTTGTAAAGGAACCAGCGCACGTCATGGGCCTTGAACACAGCCAACAGCCGTTCATATTTGGCCCGGTCCTGTTCCAGCGACTTCAACTTGACCCGGCAGGAGCCAAAGGCGCCGCCCGGGGTGTGCGCCAAGGCCCGGACCTGGGCCAGGGTTAGCCTGGAGGTATCGATCAGCTCCTCGCGTAGCGCGCCGAGAATTCCGTTTTTGGCGGCCAGAACCTTGATCCGGTGCTTGCGGGCAGTCTGGATGACGGCGCTGGCGGTGGCGTTGATTACCGCGGTAACCCCACCGGACTGGGCGTAAAGGAGCGTTCCCCTGCTCATGAATGTAGTTCTCGTTTGACTTGGGAGGCCCTGGCCGTTAGCGTTTCATATCCGCACGGCCAGTCGGCGGCCCCACTATAGCCAAGACAGAAGGCTCCCAGGGGTGAAGACAGCGCCGTGCGTCATTGTTTGTAGGGGTATTCATGCGATTGGTATTACTCGGCGCACCCGGCTCGGGCAAGGGCACGCAAGCCACCCGGCTCCGTGAGCACCTGCAGGTGCCGCATATTTCCACCGGTGAGCTGTTGCGCGCCGCTGTCACTGCTGGCACGCCCCTGGGCTTGCAGGCCAAGGCGGTGATGGAGTCCGGCAGCCTGGTGTCCGACGACATCGTGCTGGGCATGCTCGAGGAGCGCCTGCTGCAATCCGACACCGCCAATGGCTTCGTCCTGGATGGCTACCCGCGCAACCTCGCCCAAGCCCGCGCGCTGGACGGCCTGCTGGCCCGGATCAAGCAGCCGGTCGACCTCGCCGTGCAGCTCGATGTCGCCCAGGAACTGTTGGTGGAGCGCCTGTCCGGGCGCGCCCATGTCGAAGGCCGCGCCGACGACACGCCGGAGGCCGTGCGCAACCGCTTGACCGTCTACGCCGACCAGACCGCGCCGGTCGTGGATTACTACCGCAACCAGGGCAAGCTGGCCTGTGTGCACGGCGTCGGTTCCATGGACGAAGTCTTCACCCGGATCGTTGCTGCGATCAGCCCCACCTCCGAAGTCGGTTGAGCCTGTCCGC
>JBAZBG010000486.1:0-2579 GCA_041671585.1 Arenimonas sp.
GAGGCATTCATGCGCGAATACGACCTCAGTTCGGAAGAGGGCGTGCTGCTGATGTGCGTGGCGGAAGCTTTGCTGCGCATTCCGGACCAGGACACGGCCAACAAGCTGATTCGCGACAAGCTCGGCGATGCCGACTGGGATGCCCATGTCGGCCGTTCCACCTCGGTGCTGGTCAATGCCTCGACCTGGGGCCTGATGCTGACCGGCCGCATCGTCAACCTGGCCGATGAGACCCGACGCAACGCCATGGGCGCGTTCGGGCGCCTGATCGGCCGCATGGGCGAGCCGGCGATCCGCCTAGCCGTGCGCCAGGCCATGCGCATCATGGGCCACCAGTTCGTCATGGGGCGGACCATCAGCGAGGCACTGGAACGCTCGCGCAAGGGCGACAACGCCAACTACCGTTATTCGTTCGACATGCTCGGCGAAGGCGCCTTCACCGCGCATGACGCCCGGCGTTATCTGGAGGCCTACCGCGACGCCATCGTCGCCCTGGGCGCGGGCGGACCCTATCCCGATGTGTTCGCCGCGCCGTCGATCTCGATCAAGCTGTCGGCGCTGCACCCGCGCTATGAATTCGCCAAGCGCGCCCGCGTGCTGGCCGAGTTGGTGCCCAACATCGTCGAGCTGGCGCAACTGGCCAAGGCCCAGGGCATCGGCTTCACCATCGACGCCGAGGAATCCGACCGCCTCGAGCTGTCGCTGGATGTCATCGCCGCCGCCTACGCCGACCCGTCGCTGGACGGCTGGCAGGGCTATGGCCTGGCCGTCCAGGCCTACCTCAAGCGCGCCCCGTTCGTGATCGACTTCATCGTCGACCTGGCCCGTCGCACCGGTCGACGCCTGCCGATGCGCCTGGTCAAGGGCGCGTACTGGGATGCCGAGATCAAGAAGGCGCAGACCGAGGGGCTGGCCGGCTATCCGGTGTTCACGCGCAAGCCCAACACCGACGTCAGCTACCTGGCCTGCGCGCGCAAGATGTTCGCCGCCAGCGATGCGCTTTATCCGATGTTCGCCACGCACAACGCGCAGACCATCGCCGCGATCCACCATCTTGCCCAGGGCAGGGACTTCGAATTCCAGCGCCTGCACGGCATGGGTGACCACCTCTATGCCGAGACCATCGGCGAGCAGCACCTGAATGTTCCCTGCCGGGTGTATGCGCCCGTCGGCTCGCACGAAGACTTGCTGCCTTATCTGGTGCGGCGATTGCTGGAAAACGGGGCCAATAGCAGTTTTGTGAATCGGATCACGGATGAGAGTCTTCCTCCGGCCGAATTGGTCGCCGATCCGGTGGCCACGGTCAGCGCATTCGCCAGCAAGCCCCATCCGCACATCCCGCAACCGTCCGCCATCTTTGCCGACAGGAAGAATTCCATGGGCGTCAATCTCGCCAACGATCAAGAACTCAGCGCGTTGGCCGACAAGGTCAACGCTTCGGTCAAGTCTTGGCAGGCGGCGCCGCTGGTGCCTGGTTGCAAGGGGACGGGTGCGACCACTGCCGTGACCAATCCGGCCGATCGCCGCGACGTGATCGGGCATTGGCAGGCGAGCGACGCAGCCCAGGTCGAACAGGCGCTGGTCAACGCCCAGGCCGCGTTCAATGACTGGGATCACCTGCCGGCCGCCGCGCGCGCCAAGATCCTGGAATACGCAGCGGAGCTGATGGAAGCCCGCATGCCGGAGTTGATCGCGCTGTGCGTGAAGGAAGCCGGCAAGTCGCTGTCCGCCTCGGTGGCGGAAGTGCGTGAAGCCGTGGATTTCTGCCGCTATTACGCGGTGCAGGCGCACAAGCTGTTCGGCCATCCGGAGAAACTGCCCGGACCGACCGGCGAATCCAACGAATTGCAGCTGCATGGACGCGGCGTGTTCGTTTGCATCAGCCCGTGGAATTTCCCGCTGGCGATCTTCATGGGCCAGATTGCCGCGGCGCTGGCGTCGGGCAATAGCGTGATCGCCAAGCCGGCCGAGCAGACCAACCTGATCGCGCATTTCGCCGTGAAGCTGTTGCACGAAGCCGGCGTACCGGAAGTCGTGCTGCAGTTCCTGCCCGGCGACGGCGCCACGGTTGGCGCGGCGCTGACCCGCGATCCGCGTGTCAGCGGCGTGGTGTTCACTGGTTCCACGGAAACCGCCTGGGCGATCAATCGCGCGCTGGCCGCGCGCAACGCCGCGCTGGCGACCCTGATTGCCGAAACCGGCGGCCAGAATGCCTTGATCGCCGATTCGTCGGCCCTGCCCGAGCAGCTGGTCAAGGACGCCATGACGGCCGCCTTTGATTCGGCCGGCCAGCGCTGCTCGGCGGCGCGCATCCTGTTTGTGCAGAGCGACATCGCCGACAAGGTCATCACCATGTTGTCGGGCGCCATGGACGAGATGGTGGTCGGCGATCCGGCCTTGTTGTCGACCGACGTCGGCCCGGTGATCGACGAAGACGCGCGCGCAATCCTGGTCGCGCACGCCGAGCGCATGGACAAGGAAGCCAAGCTGATCAAGGCGGTGCGCCTGGGCGACGCCTGCAAGCACGGCAGTTTCTTTGCGCCGCGCGCCTACGAACTGCAATCGCTGTCGCAATTGAA
>JBAZBG010000487.1:0-2564 GCA_041671585.1 Arenimonas sp.
GTCAGGCGCTCGTGATAGTGACCGTCGATCACCATCATCGGCGCACCGGCGCAGGCGGCCAGGCATTCTTCTTCGACTTTCAAAGTGACGCGGCCATCCGGACTGGTGCCGCCGTGCCTGCAGCCGAGCTTCTTCTCGGCATGCCGGACCAAGTCCTCGGCGCCGTTGAGCCAGCAGCTGATATTGGTGCAGATGGCGACCTTGTGCCGGCCAACCGGCGCCAGGTCGAACATCGAGTAGAAGGTCGCGACTTCGTAGGCCCACACCGGCGGCAGTTCGAGGTACTTGGCGACCGCGGCCATCAGCTCATCGGTCAACCAGCCGCCATTCTGTTCCTGCGCCGCCATCAATGCCTGGATAACCGCCGAGCGCTTCCGGTCGGGCGGAAACTTGGCCACCCAATGGTCGATGTGTTCGCGCGTGGCCGCGGTGAGCGCCAGCATCGGGTCGACGTGCTGGCAGGCGGCGAAGTTTCCGGTTGCTTTCATTGGTCAGTGCTCATCGGTCGATTTCGCCGAAGACGATGTCGTAAGTGCCGATCATGGCCACCACGTCCGGCAACATGTGCCCCTTTACCACCGTATCCATCGACGACAGGTGCGCGAACCCGGGCGCGCGCAGCTTCAGGCGGAAAGGCTTGTTGGCGCCGTCGGAAATCATGTACACGCCAAACTCGCCCTTCGGCGCTTCCACGGCGGCATAGATTTCACCGGCCGGCACGCAATAGCCTTCGGTGAACAGCTTGAAGTGGTGGATCAGCGCTTCCATGTCGTCCTTCATCTCGGCGCGGGACGGCGGCGACACTTTGAAGTTCCTGGCCATGACCGGCCCCGGGTTGCGCCGCAGCCAATCGACGCACTGCTTGATGATCCGGTTCGACTGGCGCATTTCTTCCACGCGCACCAGGTAGCGGTCGTAGCAATCGCCCTTCACGCCGACCGGAATGTCGAAATCGACCTTGTCGTAGGCGGCGTAAGGCTGTTTCTTGCGCAGGTCCCAGGCGATGCCTGAAGCGCGCAGCATCGGGCCGCTCATGCCCCAGGCCAGCGCCAGGTCCGGCGGCACGACGCCGATGCCGACGGTGCGTTGCTTCCAGATACGATTGTCGGTGAGCAGGGTTTCGTACTCGTCGACGCGGCGCGGGAAATCGCTGGTGAACGCGTCCAGGAAATCGAGCATCGAGCCTTCGCGCCAGGTATTCATGCGCTTGAGGTCGGCGCCCTTGTGCCAGGGCGACTCCTTGTACTGCGGCATCTGCTCGGGCAGGTCGCGATAGACGCCGCCAGGCCGGTAGTAACCGGCGTGCATGCGCGCGCCGGAGACGGCTTCGTAGCAGTCCATCAACTCTTCGCGTTCGCGGAAGGCGTACAGGAACACCGCCATCGCGCCCAGGTCGAGCCCGTTGGAACCGATCCACAACAAGTGGTTGAGGATGCGCGTGATCTCGTCGAACATCGTCCGGATGTATTGCGCGCGGTCCGGCACCTGCAGTCCGATCAGGCCTTCGATGGCGCGAACGTAGGCGTGCTCGTTGCACAACATGGACATGTAGTCGAGGCGGTCCATGTAGCCGATCGACTGGTTGTAGGGCTTGGACTCGGCCAGTTTCTCGGTGCCGCGATGCAGCAGTCCGACATGCGGGTCGGCGCGTTGCACGACCTCGCCGTCCATCTCCAGCACCAGGCGCAGCACACCGTGCGCGGCCGGATGCTGGGGGCCGAAGTTCATCGTGTAGTTGCGAATTTCCTGGGCGCTCATTTTTTCACCTGCGGCTGCTCAGCGGCAGACTGCTGCCAGCGCGAATCTTCGCGCACCACGCGGGGTACGCCGACCCGCGGTTCGATGCTGACCGGTTCGTAGACGACACGCTTCTTCTCGGCGTCGTAGCGGACCTCGACGTTGCCGATGAGCGGAAAATCCTTGCGGAACGGATGCCCGACGAAGCCGTAGTCGGTGAGGATGCGGCGCAGATCGGGGTGGCCTTCGAAAACGATGCCGAACAGGTCGAAGGCTTCGCGTTCGAACCAGTTCGCGACCGGGTACAGCTCGATCAGCGAAGGCACCACCGGCAAGTCATTGTCGAGAGCGAAACAACGGACGCGCAGACGACGATTATTCTGCACCGACTGCAGGTGGATGACGACGGCGAACCGGCGTTCCGGTCCCCTGCCCTTCGGCCGGTCTTCCCAGTTGAACCGGCCGGCTCCCATGCCCTCGACGCCGCGCGAGAAGCCTTCGGAACTCACGTCCGAGGTATCCCACTCGTCATCGCCGTAGCTGAGGTAGTCGACGCCGCAGACATCCATCAACTGCTCGAAGCCGAATTCCGCTTCGTCGCGGAGGATGCTGACGGTGTCGATCCAGTCGCTGGCGGCAACTTCCAGGGTGACCTCGCCAACGGCTTCAACGACGGATAGCGCCCGATCGCCGAAGCGGGTTTTCAGGCGGTCTGCAAGGCTGGTGGGTTCGGGCATGGGTCAGCGCGCAATGGTGTTGGTACGGCGGATTTTCTTCATCAGCTGCAGGATGCCGTAGACCAGGGCCTCGGCGGTCGGCGGGCACCC
>JBAZBG010000488.1:0-2553 GCA_041671585.1 Arenimonas sp.
GGCGGCGACCTGGTTGTTCATTCACGCAGTGGCCGATGGCTGGGAAGCAGCCAGACGCTGCTCAGCAGTTCGCGCCCCGGCGTGAGGGCGACGATCAGCGCTGAGCGAGCCATCGTCGAAGCGGGCGCCGATTTCGGCTCCGGCTTCCAGGGCATGCCCACCGCCCACAAAGTTGTGTATGCCCGCGGAGCCCGGCCGGTACTCGCATGGGAAGTTCGCCTGCACGGCGTCAAGGCCGACCAGACCCCGACTGAGATGCGGTACTTCGTCGATGCCAGGACCGGCAGCATTCTCGATGCCTGGGACGAGGTGCATACCGCAAGCGCCGTGGGCACCGGCAATACGCTGACCCTGGGCCAGGTAGCTCTGAACACGAACTCTATTTCGGCCGGCTACGAGTTGCGCGACAACACTCGCGGCGGCGGCACCACGCTGGACAACAAGAACGGCGCGACCACCTCGAGCACCGGTACCATCTTTACCGATGCCGATAACGTCTGGGGCAACTTCAGCACCAGCGACCGCGCCTCGGCGGGCGCCGAAGCGCATTATGGCGTGGCCAGGACCTGGGACTATTTCAAGAACGTCCATCTGCGCAACGGCATCAACAACAACGGCGTTGGCGCCCGCAGCCTGGTTCATGTCGGCACCAACTGGGTCAATGCCTCCTGGAGCAGCAGCTGCTTTTGCATGCGCTACGGCGATGGCGACGGGGTCACGTATCGGCCGCTGACGGCGCTGGATGTCGCCGGCCACGAAATGTCCCATGGCGTCACCAGCGCCAGCTCCGGGCTGGCCTACTCGGGTGATGCCGGCGGACTGAACGAATCGACGTCGGACATCTTCGGCACGATGGTGGAGTTCTACGTCAACAACGCCAGCGACACGCCCGACTACCTGATCGGCGAGAAGATCTACCTCAGCAATCCAAACGGCACCAAAGCGCTACGGGTGATGTTCAAGCAGAATCTCGATGGCCGATCCTACGTCTGCTACCCGAGCCGGGGATTCCGCCGGCAGGACCCCCATTTCACCTCGGGAGTCGGCAATCGGTTCTTCTACCTGCTCGCCCAGGGCGCCGTGGTTCCGACCGGGTTCGGCGCCGGCACCAGCTTCAACCTGACGCCGGCGTCCCTGGTATGCAATGGCGATACCGCCATCCCCGGCATCGGCCGAGCCAAGGCGGAGAAGATCTGGTATCGCGCGCTGGACCTGTACTTCACCTCCAGCACCAGCTATCCCAATGCCCGCGCCCATACCCTGAAGGCCGCCAGCGACCTGTATGGCGGCACGACGTCACCCGAGTACAAGGCCGTGGCGCGCGCCTGGTCGGCCGTCCTGGTCAACTGAGATCGGCCGGGCCGACACACGAAAACGGCCCGCGAATGCGGGCCGTTGCCTGGCACTACGGACAAGCCGTCAGTGCTGTACGCCACCCTCGCCATGCACGTGGCGGTGGCCGATTTCTTCGGCACTGGCTTCGCGCACGTCCAATATTTCGACATCGAAGTTCAGTACCTTGCCCGCCATTGGATGATTGAGGTCGACATCGACCACGCTGATCCCGACCTTCTTCACAGTCATGGCGCGCTGGCCCTGATCCGTGGGCAGCACCACCTGCATTCCCGGCGTCAGCTTCGCGCCCTTGAAATGTTTGCGCGGCACGCGCTGGATCAAGCCTTCCCGACGCTCGCCATAGGCCTGGTCCGGGGTCACGGTGACTTCAAACGTCTCGCCAGCTTCACGGCCTTTCATCGCCGACTCCAGGCCGGGAATGATGTTGCCGTGGCCGATCAGCACGCTAAGCGGTTCCATCTCGCGCGACGACTCCAGCTTGCCCTGCCCTAGTTCGGACACGGTGTAGTGGAAGCGGACGACGCTGTTGTCTTCGATCTTCATAGAGTTTCCGGATAAGGAGGTCGCGTGATGACGCAACCGCGACGATGGGGCAAACTCGCCCGTGATGAAAGTCGCCCATTATCCGCAGCCTGCCAGTCCGGCGCCAGTTGGCGTTCGCCTGGCCGCATTGACCCTTGCCTCGCTCTTGCTGGGCGCCTGCGCCAGCTCCGGGCCGGAACGGTCCCATTCCCGTCCCCAGCAGCGCTATGGCGAGCCCACCGCGCTGAGCGCACGCTCCAACGAAGTGTTGATCCGGGCGATCGGCCTGGTCGGTACGCCCTACCGCTATGGCGGCAACACACCTGAAGGCGGCTTCGATTGCAGCGGCCTGGTCGACTTCGTGTTCCTGGACGCGGCCGGGCTGCGGCTGCCGCGAAGCACGCGCGCATTGATCGATTTCGATGCGCCGCGAGTCAGGCGCGACAAGCTGCAACCGGGTGACCTGTTGTTTTTCAGTCCGGGTGGCGGCAAGGCCAGTCATATCGGCATCTACGTTGGCGAGGGCCGTTTCGTGCATGCGCCCAGCGCTGGCGGAACGGTACGCCTGGATGTGCTGGAGACCGAGTACTGGCAGCGCGCTTACGTGGATGCGAAGCGGGTGCTGCGGTAGGGCGGAAATTTTTGGGAATCGCGGCTGAAGCCGCTCCCACAGTG
>JBAZBG010000489.1:0-2545 GCA_041671585.1 Arenimonas sp.
ACCGTGATCGGCGGCCTGGCAGTCTCCACCATCCTGACGCTGGTGGTGATTCCGATCATGTACAACCTGCTCGACCGCAAATCGGATGCCTCTTACCGCGAGCGCGGTAAGATTGCCGAGCTGCCAGCCACTGTTGAGGGTGCACTGCCATGACCTTGGCCGAACTCAGCCTGCGGCGGCCGGTAACGGCCGTGATGTTCTTCGTCTCGATGGTGGTGATCGGCCTGATCGCCTCCTTCCGGCTGCCCCTGGAGCAGTTTCCGGAAGTGAACGTGCCGTTCCTGATGGTGAACTTTCCGTACCCGAGTTCGACGCCCCAGGAAGTGGAGCGCAGCATCACCCGGCCGGCCGAAGAAGCATTGGCAACCCTGCCGGGAATCCAGGCGATCAATTCGACCAGCCGCGCCGACGGTTCGCTGATCTTCATCCAGTTCAAGGATTGGGATCGGGATATCAACATTGCATCCACGGAAGCGCGCGACCGCATCGATGCGATCCGTGGCGACTTGCCGGACGATCTGCAGCGCTATTTCGTGCAGAACTTCTCGCCCAGCGACCAGCCGATCATCAAGCTGCGTTTTTCCAGCGGTCGCGACCTGAGCAAGGAATACGAACTGATCGACCGTGAGGTCAAGCGGCGTATCGAACGAGTCCCGGGCGTGGCCCGCGTCGATGTCACCGGTGCGAAACCTTCGGAGGTCGAGATCTCCATCGACCCGGCCCGCCTGGGCGCGGCCAACATTGGTCTCAACCAGTTGGCGGCCAAACTGCAGGCCATCAACTTCTCGGTGTCGGCCGGCGAAATCAACGAAGGCAAGCGCCGTTTGCGGGTGCAGCCGATCGGCGAAGTGCGCAAACTGGACGAACTGCGCGACCTGGTGCTGAACGAGCAGGGGCTCAAGCTGTCCGACATCGCCGAAGTCCGGCTCAAGGCGCAGCGCCAGGACGTCGGCCGCCGGTTGGACGGCCGCCCCGCCGTCGGGCTCGACATTTTCCGCGAGCAATCGGCGAACTTGGTCGACGTCGCGCGCCGGGTCTCCGCTGAAATCGACCAGATCGAGAAGTCGCCCGAGCTGGAAGGCATCAAGACCCTGGTGTTCGACGACCAGGCTGAAAGCGTGACCGATTCGATCAAGGACCTGATCGAAGCGGGGGCGATCGGTTCGTTCCTGTCGATGCTGGTCCTGTACTACTTCCTCCGCCACTGGCCGAGCACCTTGATGGTGACCCTGGCGATTCCGATCTGCATCGTGATGACCCTGGGCGCAATGTTTTTCCTCGGCATCTCCCTGAACATCCTGTCGATGATGGGACTCTTGCTCGGCATCGGCATGCTGGTCGACAACGCAGTGGTGGTGGTCGAGAGCATCTACCAGTACCGCGAGAAATATCCGAACGATCCGATGCGTTGCGCCATCGAGGGCACCCGCGCGGTGCAGCTGGCGATCAGCGCCGGCACCCTGACCAGCATCATCGTGTTCCTGCCGAACCTGTTCGGCGAAACCAACATGATCAGCATCTACCTCTCGCAGGTGGCGATGACCATCACGATCGCACTGTTGTGCTCGTGGCTGGTCGCGGTCAGCTTGATCCCGATGATCAGCGCGCGCCTGGCCACGCCGCCGGCGGTGACCACCGCGCATGGTTTCATCCCGGCGCTCAGCCGCAAGTACGGTAGCCTGTTGCGCTGGTCGCTGGAACACCGCGGCAAGGCCCTGATGGCGATCCTGCTGATCGTGGGCGTGAGCCTGGTGCCGATGAAGTTCACCAAGTTCGACATGTTCGGCGAGGACCCAGGACGGGAAATGGGCATGTACCTGAACTGGAAGGGTTCCTACACGCTGGAGCAGATGTCCGACGAAATCGCCAAGGTCGAAAAGCACCTGGAGGCCAACCGCGAGCGCTATCACCTCAAGCAGATCTATGTGTTCTTCGCCGAGGAAGGCTGGGGCGGCATTCGCGTCGAGTTGAAGGACGACGACAGCGACCCGAAAATCATCAAGGAGCTGATGCGCGAGGAAATGCCGAAGCTGGCCCGCGCCGAAGTGGGCTTCGAGGGTGGCAGCGACAACAACGGCACCCAGGGCAACGAGATCACGGTCTACGTCAACGGCGATTCCAGCGAGGCGCTCGTGGAACTGGCCGAGGGCATGGTGCCCTTGCTGGCGCAGCGCAAGGAGTTGCGCGACGTACGGGTGAATTCCGGCGACGAAAACAGCGAAATCCAGGTCACTGTCAATCGCGAGCGCGCGGCCTTGTATGGGTTCAGCGCGCAGGAAGTGGCGCAATACATCGGTATCGCGTTGCGCGGTGCGCCCTTGCGCGAGTTCCGCCGCGGCGATGCCGAGGTCCCGGTCAACGTGCGCTTCTCCGGATCGGACAAGTTCCGGGTCGAGGACCTGTCCAACTTGAACCTGCGTCGCGACGACGGCAGCACGGTGCCGCTGCTGTCCGTGGTCGACGTCAACCTGCGCCGTGGCGCCTCGCAGATTTCCCGGCAGGAGCGCCTGACCTCGCAAGCGATTACGGCCAACGTCGCCGAGAA
>JBAZBG010000490.1:0-2524 GCA_041671585.1 Arenimonas sp.
ATCGCGCCGGCCACTGCGCCAGCACCGGTCGCCCGACGCTCACCGGAATAGGAATTGATGTCCTGCACGACGCCGCAGTCGTAACAGCTGCTGGTACGGTATCCGCTATTGCTGTAACCGCCCTCGTGGGTGCTGCAGGCAGCCAACAGCAACGCCAGGAGCGCGCTTGAAAAGACTTGGAGCTTCATTCGGAACTCTCCCGATGTGACTGTAGCCACCAAGCTACCCGCGTGCGGAGAGCTGCCTCGGTGCGGAAGCGCACATTGGGCTCAAGCGCTCACTCGCCGTTCAAGATTCCGAGCGGGTTTCCGGCCGTTTCAACCGGCAAAAGGCGGTCGAACTCGCGCCGGACGACTTCGTAGCACTCGCATGCGCGCGAGTTCAGGCCGGCTCGCTCAAGGACGGTGATATGCCCGCGCCGGTAGTTGATGATGCCGGCGCGCTGCAATTTCCCGGCGGCCTCGGTAACGCCCTCGCGACGCACGCCCAGCATGCTGGCAATCAATTCCTGAGTAATTATCAGTTCGTTTCCCGACATACGATCCAGGGTCAGCAGGAACCAGCGGCATAGTTGTTGTTCGAGGCTGTGCCGGCGATTGCAGGCCGCGGTTAACGACATCTGGGTGATCAGCGCCTGCGTGTAACGCAGTAGCAACCGCATCATGGCGTCGCCACGATTGAATTCCTCCAGCAGCGCCGGCTGGCGCAGGCGGTAGCCATAGCCGCCGGTTTGCACGATCGACCGGCTCAGTGTGGTTTCGCCGCCCATGAACAGCGGTACGCCAACGACGCCTTCATTGCCGACGCCGGCGATCTCCGCCGAGGACCCGTTTTCCATCACGTATTGCAGCGACACGATGGCGCTGGCTGGAAAGACCGCGTGCGACATCGGCGCACCGGATTCACAAAGCACGTCGCCGACCAGCATCGGCACGAGTTCCAACTCGTTTTGTACGCGCTGGTAGTCCTCGGTGGGCAGCGCCGCGAGCAGGCGGTTCTGTTTTGGCGACGGCGTGCCCGCCGTTGCGTAGAGGCGGCTCACGCTCATCGCAGCGTCGCCAGTTCGTATCTGCAGTGGCGATGGCAGCCCGTCATTTCGCTCCCGCCGGATCGCGGATCACTTCGACCAGCATCCACTCCGATTGCGCGCGGCCCACCTGGCGATGAATCTCCACCGTGAGCAGCGTGCCATCGGTGCGCAGCAGCTGCACCGGGTTTGCGTCCATCTCGCCACTGCCGGAGACCAGTTGGTCGTACAGCGAACTCCGGAGCCGTTGCAGCTCGGCAATGCGCTGGACATCGCCGCGCATGCGGCCGGTGATGTCCATGCCGATACCGCGGTAACCAGTGAACCGGCCGGAAGCGTCGAACTTCGGTTCGCCGCTGGTCTGCAGGAACTGCTCGCTGCCGTCGGCATTGACCCGGCTGTAGACGAAATCCAGGAACGGCCTGCGCGTTGCCAGCCGCTCCTCCAGCAACGCGCGCTCCTCCTGGTTCCAGCGCGGCGAGTCGACTTCGCTTGCGGCGTTTTCGCCCAATCCGAGCATTTCCATGGCCGGCCCGGAAACGCGGGTGAACTGGCCGTGTTCGTCCTGCTCCCAGTACCAGTCCGAGGCCAGCTCGACCAGGCTGCGGAAGCGAGCTTCGCTGTCACGCAATTCGGCAGTGCGTTCGAGCACGGTTTGTTCCAGTTGCCGGTTATTGCTCTCGATCTTCTTGTAGAGCAGGCGAACCTCGAGCATGTTGCGGATCCGGGTCTGGATCTCCAACACGTCGACCGGCTTGCTGATGAAATCCTTGGCGCCCGCCTGCAAGGCGCGCAGCTTGTGCGATGGCTGTCCGGTCAACACGAGCACAGGCAGATAACCGTCGGGCTCCAACTCCTTGAGTCCGGCCATTACTTCGAAACCGTCCATGCCGGGCATCTGCAAGTCGAGCAGGATCAAGTCGTAGCTGTGCTTGCGGTGCAGCCGGCAGACCTCGAGCGGATCGGTCGTGGATGAGACGTTCGAATAGCCGGCATCGGCGAGCATTTCCGCGAGCAGCTGTACGTTCGCCTGCTGGTCGTCGACGATCAGGATACTGGCGCCCAGGATTTCGGATTCGTTGAGGGTCATTGCGGCTGGCCGAAGCGTGGCGGAGGTATTCCCGCAGCATATTCCTTTGCCTGGCGCTCGCTTCCCGACGGCGACCCGGCCATCCGGCTCGGGTTCAGGTTTGCGGCGGGTGGCGCCGGCAAAGTTCGCGCTTCGCCGCAGTGGTCAGGCGCTTGACCGCATGTTCGGCCTTGGACGCGGCAGATCGGTCTGCACACTCGATCACCGCCGCGATACGTTTTGGCGGATGCGAGCGGGTGTAGTGTCCGCCCTTGCCGGCGGCGTGGGCGGCGAATCGTTGCGTCACATCGACAGTAATGCCGGTGTAAAGGCTGCCGTCGACGCATTCGATCAGGTACAGGTACCAGGCTCGACCAGCCGTTCGGCTATCGGGAGCAGCCATCGTTCAGCGCAGCGAGATGGCGATG
>JBAZBG010000491.1:0-2507 GCA_041671585.1 Arenimonas sp.
CAATGCGCAGATCTAATACGTGCTGCGCGATGCGCTGCGAAAAAACGGACGCATGAAGGCGCCGGCCGATGTGCAAGACGACAAGCCGGAGCCATAGCGCGAGAAACTTCCTGGCCTGAAAGCCGCCCTGCGAGAACGCCATGCACCCGCAACCACATGTCCAAGTTGTCGCCCAAATACCGCCGCTGAAGGAAGACCTCAAGCTGGCAGTGCTGTTCGGCGGTCTGTCCGCACTGGCGACCGCCGCGCTGTTTCCCTATCTCCTGGTGATCGTGCCGCACATGTTTGCCAAACTACCCATGCCCTTGTGGTTGGTGATAGTCGCTCAAAGCCTGCAGGCCGGTGTGTTGCTAACGCTGCTGTCCCTGGCTGGCCTGCGCCTGGGGCATCGCGTTGGCCTCGGCGCGCCCTGGTTGCGCGCCACGCTGTTTGGGGGCGAACGCACACGGCAACCCTGGCTTGCGGCAATCGTCCTCGGGCTGTTCTCGGGCTTGTTGATCCTTGGCCTCGACCCGCTATTCGCGCCCTACATGCCGGCGCTGCTGCACCCGGAGACGCCGCCGACCACCGGACAGGCCAGCGCGGCCGCCGGTTTCCTTGCTTCGTTCTACGGCGGCATCGGCGAGGAAGTGATGCTGCGCCTGTTCCTGATGACCCTGCTGGTCTGGATGCAAGCCAAACTCGAGCGCGGCCGAACGCATGCCCTGCACTTCTGGATCGCGATCGTACTTGCCGCCGTGCTGTTGGGCGTGGGCCATCTTCCTGCAGCGGCGGAGATCTGGCCGCTCGATGCAGTCGTAGTTGCCCGTACCCTGGTTCTCAATGGCATTGCCGGCCTGGTATTCGGCTGGCTGTACTGGAAACACGGAATTGAGTCGGCGATGCTCGCTCATTTCAGCGCCGACTTGATGCTGCACGTCCTCGCGCCACTAGCGATGGGATGAGGCCATGACCAAGCAGGAGTTCCCTCTCGTCCCGCCCAACAAGCTGGTGCTCTTGTTCCCGCTGTTCATTGGCGTGGTGTTGCCCGCCGCCTTCCTGATCACGATGGCCTTCGTGCTGCATGATCCCCGCGAATGGGTACTGGCGGCCACGGCTGCTTTGCTCCTGCCCGTGATCGCCGGCGCACTCGCGTTATTCGTCCATCGACGCCGGGTCGAACTGTCCGATCAGGGCCTGCTCCTGCGCCGCTGGCCCTGGCCGCGCATGGAACGACACTCCGATCTTGCCCTGGACCAGGCGCGCATCATCAACCTCGATGACCATCCGGAGCTGAGGCCGACTTTCAAGATCGCCGGTACGCAGCTTCCGGGCTATCGTTCCGGTCTGTTCTGGTTGCGCGACCGCCGGCGCGCCTACGTGTTGCTCACCGACACGCGACGCGTTCTGCACCTGCCCAAACGCGATGGCACGCTGATCCTGCTCAGTCCGCTCCGCCCCGAGGCGCTGCTCGAAGCTTTGCAACGCCGCCGCGGGTGACAGCAACGGCAGCGCCCGTTACGCTGAGGCATGCATCCGGCCGACTGGCGACTGATCAATGGCGACACCCTGGAGGCGATTCCCGCCGCCCTCGCCCGTGCGCGCGGCAACGCCACGGCGCGCCTGCTGGCGCAAAGCGACTGGTTGCTGCGCCGGAAATCCGATGGCCGTTTCATCGCGGTGCGACGCGGCGACCTGTTGCGCGAACTCAACCGCGGTGCATTGACGCGACGCCTTGCCGAGGACTTGCCCAGTCTGGTGGAGGCCGACGCCAACCCCGACGGCTTGCGCCCGCTGAGCGGACTGCCCGAACGCTTGCACGCGCTCGGGCTGGACGATGACTACGGTGAACGCACCGGCCTGCCGCTGGTCGCGGAGCCCAACGTGCTCAGCTATGCCGGCCGCGATCGCTATGCCCGGCCACTATGGTTGACCCAGACCGCGGCAAGGGCCTGGAACGCGATGCGTTCGGCCGCGCTCCATGATGCGGTGGCGTTGCAGGCGATCTCCGGTTATCGCAGCCATGCGTATCAACTGGGCATCTTCCAGCGCAAGATCGCGCGCGGCCAGACCGTCGCCGAAATCCTGCAAGTCAACGCGGCGCCGGGTTACAGCGAGCACCACAGCGGCAACGCGATCGACATCGGCACGCCCGGCGAACTGCCTGCGGAAGAATCCTTCGAACAGACCAGTGCGTTCGCCTGGTTGCAGTCGCGTGCGGACGAGTTCGGTTTCAGCATGAGCTATCCGCGCGACAACCCGCACGGCATCGTCTACGAACCCTGGCACTGGCGGCATACGCCTTTCTAGGCGGCATTACGCCTGCGAGCGCTTGACCTTCTTCGGCGCAGGCTTGGCTTCGGCCAGCGAATCGGCGATCCGCCACAGGTACAGGCCGGCAAGCGTGCGGTACGGCCCCCACTTTTCCCCGCGCAGGACCAGCTCTTTCGGCTTCGGCATTTCTTCGAGCTTGTCGAGCATTTGCGCGCCCTTGCGCACGCCCAGGTCGTCGACGGGAAGGATGTCGG
>JBAZBG010000492.1:0-2504 GCA_041671585.1 Arenimonas sp.
TGTGGGAGCGGCTTCAGCCGCGATGCCTCTCGCCAGTTATCGCGGCTGAAGCCGCTCCTACTCGCCAGTTATCGCGGCTGAAGCCGCTCCTACAAACACACACATACGCACGCGTCGGGTGCATGCTCTAGTTTGCTTCGTGCACAATCGCGGCATGTCCGCTCTCCCTCGAGCCGCTGCCCAGTCGCCCGACTGGCGCCGGCCACTGCGCTACCTCTGGCGACTTCCCCTGCTCGTCGTGCACGTGACGATCGGGCTGGCCATCACCATGTTGATGATCAATCCGCTGACGGCGCGGTTGCGCTTCCGCGGCGAACGGCTCGATCATCTGACCATCCGCTTGTGGTCGATCCTGATGATTCGCGTGTTCGGCATGCGCGTGCGCCGCTACGGTTTGCCGTTGCCGGGCGCCGGCCTGTTCGTCGCCAACCACGTCAGCTGGATCGACATCACCCTGCTGCACAGCCAGCGTGTGCTCGGCTTCGTGGCCAAGGCCGAAATCTCCCGCTGGCCCCTGATCGGCTGGCTGGCCAGCCGCGGCGGCACCATCTTCCATCATCGCGGCAACAACGAATCCTTGCACGGCGTCATGCACCAGATGCTGGGCCGCCTGCAGGCCGGCGCCGCGGTTGGCGTGTTTCCCGAGGGACGCACCAACGACGGCCGCGCCATCGGCGCCTTCCATGCGCGCATTTTCCAGCCCGCGGTGATGGCCGAGGTGCCGGCGCAACCGGTGGCGCTCAAGTACGGCGCGCGCGGGTGCGCGCAAACCATCGTTGCCTTCCAGCCGCGGGAAAATTTCCTGCAGAATTTCTGGCGCCTGCTCGGCGAGCCCTCGCGGCTGGTTGAAGTGCATTTCCTGGAACCGGTGTCGGTGGACGCCGACGGCCGCCGGCGCATGGCCGAAATCTGTCGCGAGCGGATCGCCGCGGCCATGGCGCAATGATCTCGCCGCGCAACTACCTGGCCCCGCGCTGGTTGCGCAACCCGCACCTGCAATCGGCCCTGAGCTCGTTGCCGATGCGCCGGGCCGGTGGCTTGCGCGCACTGGCGCGCACTGGCGCCAGCGTCTCCGAACACATCGTCGACGCCGGTGATGGCGTGCGCCTGTTCGGACTGCACAGCACCGTGGCCGGTCGCGACCCCAAGGGACTGGTGCTGCTTTTGCATGGCTGGGAAGGCAGCGTCGAATCCGGGTACATGCGGCACACGGCGGCGCACCTGCTCAACGAAGGGTTCGATGTGTTTCGCCTGAATTTCCGCGACCACGGCGGGACCCATCACCTCAATGAAGGGCTGTTCCATTCCTGTCGCCTGGCCGAAGTCGTGCAGGCGGCGAAGTGGGTCGCGGAGAAGTTTCCGGCGCCGTACTTCCTGGCTGCCGGTTATTCGCTGGGCGGAAATTTCGCCTTGCGCCTGGCCCTGGCCGCGCCCGCGGCAGGCATTCCGCTGCTGCATGCGGCTGCGGTTTGCCCGGCGGTGGATCCGTCGGCGGTGATGTGCGCGCTGGAAACCGGCCCGGCGATGTACCACTGGTACTTCATGAAGAAATGGCGCAGCTCGTTGCGCAAGAAACGCGCGCTGTTCCCCAGGCATCACGACTTCGACGACGCCACGCTGGCGCTGGACATGCGCAGCCTGACGCGCTGGCTGGTGCAGCAACATACCGACATGGTCGATGTCGAGGACTACTTCAACGGCTATGCCGTGGCCAACGGCCGCCTGTCGGCCTTGCAGGTGCCGGTCAGCGTGCTTGCCGCCGCCGACGATCCGATCA
The DNA here is from genome assembly GCA_041671585.1 of Arenimonas sp. Classification (GTDB taxonomy): domain Bacteria; phylum Pseudomonadota; class Gammaproteobacteria; order Xanthomonadales; family Xanthomonadaceae; genus Arenimonas. Next base: position 1,778 of record JBAZBG010000492.1, read on the forward strand.
TTCCGATCGATACGCTGCAGGCGTTGCAGCTGCCTGCGCACTCGTCACTGGAAATCGCCGAGCACGGCGGCCACTGCGGATTCATCGAAGGCGCGTCGTTGCGCGGCTTCGCCGAGCGCTGGGTGGCGTTGCGCTTGCACGCCGCGCTCGAGCAATCAGGTGCCGGCGGGCAAGAGCAGTAACAGCGCGACGCCGAAGGCGATCCGGTAAACCGAAAACACCGTGAAGCGGTGCGTCTGGATATAGGTAAGCAACCACTTGACCGCGACAAAGGCGGTCACCGCCGCGGCCACGAAGGCCACCGCCAGCGCGGCCCAGGGTTCGCCGTTGGCGCTGCCGTCGCCGATGACGCTCACCAGTTCGTAGCCGGTGGCGGCGAACATGGTCGGAATGCCGACCAGGAAAGCGAACTCGGTGGCCGCGGCCCGATTACCGGTGCCAAACAGGAGCGCCGCGAAAATCGCCGCCGCCGAACGCGACGTACCCGGAAACACGCCGGCCACCACCTGCGCGACACCGACCAGAATCGCCACGGTCCAGGTGATCCGGGTGCGCTCACCATGCTCGGCCGAGCGCCGCGCGGCGATCTGTTCGGCGGCGATCATCACCAGGCCGCCGATGATCAGCGCCCAGGCCACCGGGCCGAGGGTTTCCGGCAGCTCGAAGCCCAGTGCTTTCGCCACCAGGCCCAGGACAGCGGTGACGCCGAACGACGCGCCGAGCTTGA
>JBAZBG010000493.1:0-2504 GCA_041671585.1 Arenimonas sp.
GGCGCTGCAGGAAAACCTGACTTACCTGCACACGCCCACCGATGTGCGGGCGGGCGCCGTTCCCGCGGATGCGCGCTTCCGTCTGGGCGGCGTGGTCTGCGAAGGCAGCATCCGGCGCACGGACGGAACGCTGGACGTGCACTTCGCCGTGACCGATCGCATCCGGCAGGTACCGGTGCGTTACCACGGCATCCTGCCGGACATGTTCCGCGAGGGCACCAGCATCATCGCCACGGGCCGCATGCAAGGCAATGAATTCGTCGCCGGCGAAGTACTGGCCAAGCACGACGAAACCTACATGCCCAGGGAAGTGGCGGAAGCCATGGCCAAGGGCATGGCGATGAAGACCAAAACCTGCGGGGCCAACTGAGTGTTGCCCGAACTCGGATTACTCGCGCTCATCCTCGCCCTGCTGCTGGCTGTGTTGCTCGGCACGCTGCCGCTGCTCGGCGCCCAGCGTGGCAATAACGCCTGGATAGCAAGCGCGCGGCCACTGGCCTTTTCGCAACTGGCGTTCATCGGCATCGCCTACGGCATCCTGACCTACGCATTCATCGTTCATGACTTTTCGATCCAATACGTAGCGTCCAATTCCAACTCGCTGCTGCCGACCATGTACCAATACACTGCGGTCTGGAGCGCGCATGAAGGTTCGCTGCTGCTCTGGGTGTTGATCCTGAGCGTGTGGATCGCCGCCGTCGCTGTGTTCTCGAAGTCCCTGCCGGACGTGGTCGTGGCGCGGGTGCTGGCGGTGATGGGCTGGATCAGTGTCGGCTTCCTGGCCTTCCTGATCTTCACCTCGAATCCGTTCGCGCGCCTGTTGCCGGCGGCGGCCGAGGGCGGCGACATGAATCCGCTGCTGCAGGACATCGGCATGATTGCCCATCCGCCGCTGCTGTACACCGGCTATGTCGGCTTCGCGGTCGCGTTTGCCTTCGCCGTTGCCGCATTGATCGACGGCAAGGTCGACGCGCAATGGGTGCGCTGGTCGCGCCCGTGGACGAACGTCGCCTGGGCGTTCCTGACCATCGGCATCGCCCTCGGCAGCTTCTGGGCCTATTACGAACTGGGCTGGGGCGGCTGGTGGTTCTGGGATCCCGTCGAGAACGCCAGCTTCATGCCCTGGCTGGTCGGACTGGCGCTGCTGCATTCGCAGGCGGTCACCGAGAAACGCGGCAGCTTCCGCAGTTGGACCCTGCTGCTGGCGATCGCTGCGTTCTCCTTGTCGCTGCTCGGCACCTTCCTGGTGCGCTCCGGCGTGTTGACGTCCGTGCATGCGTTTGCCTCCGATCCGGCGCGCGGCATGTTCATCCTGATGTTCCTGGCCGTGGTCATCGGCGGATCGCTGCTGCTGTTCGCCTTCCGGGCGCCGACCGAAGACAAGGGCCAGCCCTTCGTCGCCGCCTCGCGGGAGACGCTGCTGCTGGTCAACAATCTGTTGCTCACCGGCGCGGCGGCGATGATCCTGCTTGGCACTTTGTATCCGCTGCTGTCCGAGGCGTTGAACCTGGGCAAGATTTCGGTTGGACCGCCCTATTTCGGCCTGCTGTTCACCCTGCTCATGGCGCCGCTGGCCATGCTGGTTCCGTTCGGTCCGCTGACACGCTGGCAACGGGAACAGCCATCCACGCCGCTGCGCATGCTGCTGCCCTGGGCCGTGGTCGCTGCGGTGGTCGGAGTGATCGCATTCTTCAGCTGGCCCAACGGCACGGTGAAAACCGCGGCCGCATTCATCGCCGGCGCCTGGCTGATTCTCGGCACGTGGCGCTTCATTCGCCAGCGCTTCGTGGTTGGCAAAGGCCGATTCACCGCCGAGATGATCGGCATGTGCCTGGCGCATTTCGGGCTTGCGGTGTTCTTCTTCGGCGTGCTGATGACCGAGAGCGTCAGTGAGGAAATGGACGTCGCCGCCAGGCCCGGGCAGAGCTTCGAACTGCGCGGCTACACGTTCCGCTTCGATGGCATCGAACGCGTCCAGGGCCCGAACTACGAGGCCGATCGCGGCTCGGTGCTGGTCACTCGCGGCACGGATATCGTCGCCACCATGCACCCGGAGAAACGTGCCTACGCCAGCGGCGGTGCGGTCATGACCGAAGCCGACATCGACGGCGCCTTGCATCGCGACTTGTACGTCGCGCTCGGCGAACCGCTCGGACCGGATGGCAGCTGGGCCCTGCGCCTGTACGTGAAACCGTTCATCCGCTGGATCTGGCTGGGCGCGCTGCTGATGGCGATCGGCGGCTTTGCAGTGGTGTTCGACAAACGCTTCCGGCGCCCGGTGGTCGGCGAATGATTCGTCGCTTGCTGCCGCTGGTATTGTTCGCCATGCTCGCCGCGCTGCTGTTCGCCGGTGTGCGCATGAATTCGGGCCGCGATACCAGCGCCATTCCCTCGCCATTGATCGGCAAGCCGGTGCCTGCGTTCTCGCTGCCGGTGCTGGGCGATGCGTCGCGGATGGTTTCCAACAAGGACCTGCTCGGCAAGCCCGTACTCATCAATGTCTG